>CAYQAD010000153.1:1523-6453 GCA_964415125.1 uncultured Phycisphaeraceae bacterium
GATGCGTGGGTTGCGGGGGCAGCGGCTGCCGAGACGGCAAGGCCGGCGAGCGCCACGAGCGTGGCGATGCGGTGCGAGTTGGTCACTGTCGGATCATCCTTTCTTGACCGCGGGCTCGACGCACCAACAGCGGCACAGGGCCGCGGCCTGGCGGTGTGAGAACGCAACGGTCGGATCGGTCGGTCTTCCCCCGGCGGGCGTGAAGCCCCCACAAGAGTCCGGAATCTACCAGAGATCGGCACCGGGGCCAACCGCCTCCCATGGCGTTATCGTGGTTTTCGGACACGAATCCCGCCTCCCGCCGAGGGAATGGGGCAGGTTTCTCGATCGCCCGGCGATCCAGGACCGCAGCCCCAAGGCCGCAACTGCCCCACCGCAACCGCTCCACCGGAACCCGCACCGCCCCCGGCGGCCACACACCGGACGACCCGGACGAAAGACCCCACGATGCCAACCACACGCCCAACTCGATCATCCGGGCGCCGACGCCGAGCGGTCGGCCTTCTCGCGAGCGCGGCGGCGGCACTCGTCGCGACGGGCTGCGCAGGGCCGACGGGGGAGGTGTTCCGCAGCACGCCCGGCGCGGAACTCGAGCGGGCGGGCGACGAGATCGTGATCGCCGGCCGACACTTCCACACGGGCACGCGCGTCGTGCTCTGGACCGAACCCGACGGCTACGACGCCTACCGCGTCGAACGCCGATTCGCACCCATCGACGAGGCGGGCTGGAACGCGAGCAAGGACACGCTGAGCTCGCCCAACCGCTACGGCGTGCGCACGTGGCCCGGCATGACCGACGAGGATCGCGAGGCGGTCCGCGCCGGCGGGTGGGACCTGCCCACGCTCCAGCGCGTGGTGGACCAGTTCGTCGTGCACTATGACGTGTGCGGCGTCTCGCAGCAGTGCTTCAACATCCTCCACGACCACCGCGGGCTTTCGGTCCACTTCCTGCTCGATATCGACGGCACGATCTACCAGACCATGGATGTCAAGGAAAAGGCGTGGCACGCGACGCGATCAAACTCGCGATCGGTCGGCATCGAAATCGCGAACATGGGCGCGTACGGCACGGGCGAGGACGACCCCTTCGATCGCTGGTACGCCGTCGACGAGGACGGGCGGGTGCGGATCACGATTCCCCCGGCGCTGGGCGACGGCGGCGTGCGCACGCCGAACTTTGTTGGACGCCCCGACCGCAACGGGCTGGTGATCGGCGAGGTGCAGGGCCGAACGCTGCGGCAGTACGACTTGACGCCCGAGCAGTACGAGGCGCTGCCCAAGCTCATCGCAACGCTGAACCGAGCGCTGCCGAAGATGGAGATCCGGGCACCGCGCGACGCGCAGGGCAACGTCGTGCCGGGCGTGCTGAGCGATGACGACTGGCGCGAGTTCGCCGGCGTGATCGCCCACTATCACATCCAGTCCAACAAGGTCGATCCGGGCCCCGCGTTCCAATGGGACCGCGTGCTCGAAGAGGCGCGGCGGCTGCGGGCGAAGATGCCCGCGAGTGTGCCCGAGAGCGAGGACTTCGAAGCGAGAGGCCGATAACGTGAGCCGCCGGTTTTGGTTGGTTGGCTATCGGTCTCGGGGTAGCATCCGAGCGACGCGCGGGCGCGTGTGCCGGCGTGTTCTCGGTCGATGCCTCGGCACGGCCGACGCTTTGAGAGGGAGAGAAGGTGCCGGCCGCCGGCTCGGACTGACGAGCGGTGCGATGCGGTGCCGATGATTCCGGCTTCGGATGGGCTTGTAGACAAGACTTGAACTGCGCGTCCGCGCTCGCGGGCGGCTGTCACGCGAGAGGGATTTCCCGATGGCGGATCGTGCGAGAGCGTGTGGTGGGATCGGGGTGGTGCCCAAGTTTGAGCTCGAGACGCTCGAGCCGCGGGTTGTTCTCGCGGCCGACCCGGTCACGAGCGACCATCCGCTCTGGCTGATCCCGCGCGGATCGGCGGTGATCGATGGCGACGTGGACGACGCGGACTGGGCGAAGGCGTTCGTGATCGAGCGCACGCTCGCGACGCGAACGGACCACGCCGCGACCATCCGCTTCATGCACGACGACGCGGGCATGTACCTCTCGGTGGAGGTCGCGGATCAGTACCTGTGGGCCGACGGGCTCGGCACGCCCCAGGCGGGCGACGACTACGTGGGCTTCCTCGAGCAGGACGACTCGATCACCTTCTACTTCGATCCCGACAACTCGCGGGACCGCTACTTCCAGGCAAACGACCGGGCGTTCGGCGCGAACTTCGCCGACTTCAACGTCTCGGAAGAGGGCGACGGCGTGGTGCGCCGCTTCAAATACGTGCGGGGCAACGGCGCGGGCGGCGCGCCCAATGTCGGCGCCTTCGACGATCCGGCGCCGGGGGGCTTTGGAAACTTCTGGGATCGCCTGCTGCCCGGCGGCACACGCTACGCCGGCTCGTATATCGGCACGCCGAACGACAACAGCGACATCGACACGGGCTGGTCGGTCGAGGTCTTCATGTCGTGGGCCGACATCGGGCTCGCGGGCAGGCCCGTGCACGGGCAGACGATGGGCATGAACTTCGACGTGATCTTCGACCAGAACGGCGGCGAGCGGAACCTCGTCAACAACCGCCTGAGCGAAGACCGCTTCCTGCTGCCCGAGTTCATCGACGACCACATCCAGGGCACGTTCAGCTCGTACATCGGTGCGCAGTCGGGCATCCAGGGGCCCGTGAACTACGCCGAGGCGATGTTCATTGACGCTCGGACCGGCCAGGTGCCCGCGACCATCAACGACCTGACCGCCAACGACCCCACGCCTTTTGCTGCCCGGCTCGAGTTCACCGCACCCACGGGGACGACCTCGGGGCTCGGGCACGTCTCGGGGTACGCGGTGCGCTACAGCACGTCGCCGATCACGAGCGAGTCGGCGTGGCAGGACGCGACCTTGTATGAGAACCGCATCGTGCCGAGGCTCGCGGGCAGCGATGAGGTCATCCGCCTCATGGGCCTCGACCAGAACACGACGTACCACGTCGCCATCAGGGCGATCGATGGCGCGGGCAACCTGGGCGCGATCTCCAACTCGGCATCGTTCACGACGGGCATCGCCGTCCCCGGCGACCGGGGCGCGCTGCGTGCCTCGCCGAACGGGCGGTTCATGCAGTTCGAGGACGGCAGCGACTTCGTGGCGGTGGGCGACCACTTCAGCATCGCCGGCGCGTTCACGCGGTCGCTCTACACCGGCACGGTCTGGGACGCGGCCAACGGCGTGTTCCGCAACTTCAGCGAGGGCACGCCGCTCGAAGGCCCGTCGGAGCCCTTCTTCGAGTCGCTGCGCGACGCGGGCGTGAACACGATGCGTGTATTCCTCGAGATTCCCGGCTCGCACACCGATGGCAACCCGAGCACGCCCGACGGCACCTACTGGCTCGAGCACAACGCCGGACAGTTCAACCCGGCGATGCGCGAGTTCGTCGACAACATCCTCGAGGTGAGCGCCGAGTACGGGTTCTACCTGATCTTCTCGCCGTTCTACACGTACACGTTCGACGATGCCTTTGACACGGAGGGTCCCTGGAAGACGGACTTCGGCGGGCCGCTGACGAGCATCAACGACTTCTACCAGAACCCCGCGACGCTCGACATCGCGAAGAACCGCATGACCGAGGTGCTGGGCTGGGTGAACGCCTCGCCCCACAAGAACCACGTGATGGGCTGGGAGCCCATGAACGAGTGGGAGGCGTCGGGCTGGACGCAGAACCAAGAGGGCGATGGCTTCCCGGCGCGTGAGCCCGAGATGCGCCGGCGGGCCGCGTTCGTGATCGAGCTCTCGAAGCACATCAAGGAGGTCGACCCGGACGCGAACGTGCTGCTGGCGAGCGTGACCCGCAGCCCGCGCGGGCCGGTCGCGCGGGCGATGTTCTACGACCGCACCGCCGACGCGCTCGTGCCGCACATCTACACCAATGCCAACGCCGAGCCCATGAACAGCCCCTTTGCCGACCGCTCGGTGCTGGCGGCGATCGAGCAGGCGCACTACACGGCGTACTACCTGACGTCGGACCAGGGCCGCCGCCCGCTGCTCAACGGCGAGTGGGGCGTGGACCCCGTCGCCTGGGAGGGCGCACCGGCGGTGTTCGGGCCCAACTACACCGAGGCCGAGAACGACCTGATCTTCCGCACGGTCGTCTGGTCGGGCTTTGCCAGCGGGCAGTTCGGCACGGGCCTGCGCGTGCCATCGCGCGAGATGCAGGCGTACGGCTTCATCTCATCGCCCGGCATGCGCGACATGCAAGACCGCTTCGGCGAGTTCGTCACCTCGACCTCGCTCGACATCGACTGGTCGCGCTTTGACCCCATGCCCATGGCTGGGCGGATCTCGCTCGACGTGGGCGGCAAGACGGTGCACGCCTTTGGTGTGGGCGATCGCGAGACGGGCGTGGTGTACCTGCTGCAGGACGGCAACGTCAGCACGGGCACAGTCACGGGCTCGATCAGCATCGGCGGGCTGCGCGCCGACTCGCTCTTTGACGTCGAGGTGTGGGCGACCGATCCGAACAAGGCGGGGCTGATCTCAACGATCTCGGGCGTGTACTCGGGCGACGGCACGATCACGTTCACGCTGCCGAGCTTCAGCGAGGACGTGGCGATCAAGCTCAAGGCCCGTCCGAACGTGGCGGCGGCGCAGAAGGCTGTGGCGGTCAGCAACAACGGGCTGCTGATCAACTTCTTCATCGGCGCCGACGGCCAGCCGCTGGCGCGCGTGATCGACGCGGCCACGGGCGAGCAGACGATCCAGGACATCTCGTCGCTGGGCGGTTTCCGCGGCATCGCGCGGGACCTGACCGCGTTCACGACGACGCCGACGCAGGCGTTTACGACGCGCGAGGGGCCGGTGCACCTGGCGGTGACGGACACCGAGAACAACGTGTGGCTGTTCTCCGGTCGACCGTTGCTC
>CAYQAD010000154.1:0-6406 GCA_964415125.1 uncultured Phycisphaeraceae bacterium
CCCGTGTACTTCCTCGATGCGGACCTGCCCGAGAACGCCGAGGAAGATCGGCTCATCACGCGCTCGCTCTACGCGGGCGACCAACGGCATCGCGTGAAGCAGGGCGCGGTGCTCGGCATCGCGGGCAAGCGGTTCGTGCGGGCTGCCACGCACGACTGCGTGACCTTCCACATGAACGAGGGGCACGCGTTTCTCGTGATGCTCGAGCTGATGAGCGAGTACCTCGCCCGGCACCGCTCGCCCGAGATCACGCCTGCGTGCATCGAGCACGTGCGCTCGCGGTGCGTCTTTACGACGCACACGCCCGTCGCCGCCGGGCACGACCGGTTCGATCCGAGGATGGTCCGCGAGATCATCGGCGACCACCCGCTGCTGGATCGCCCGGAGCTGATCGGGCCGCCGGCAGCCAAAGGCCCCGGGGGTGAAGCCAAGGAGCTGAACACCACGGTGATGGCGTTGAACCTCTCGCGGTTCGCCAACGCCGTGGCGAAGAAGCACGCAGAGGTCTCGCGGGAGATGTTCCCGGGGTACGCGATCGAGCCGATCACCAACGGCGTGCACACCGGCCGCTGGGCGACGGGCGCGATGGCGGCGCTCTTCGACGAGCACACGCCAGGATGGCGGCAGGACCACGCGGAGCTGCGCAACGCCGGGCGGATCCCCGCGTCGCTGATCCGCGAGGCGCACGGCGAGGCGAAGGCGGCGCTGCTCACGCGCGTGCAGCAGGCGACCGGGCAGACGCTGCGCGATGACGTGTTCACGATCGGCTTCGCCCGGCGGAGCACGGCCTACAAGCGGCCCGACCTGGCGCTGCGCGACCCGGCCCGCCTGGCAGCGGTCGCCGAGAAGTTCGGCGGCTTGCAGATCGTCTTCGCGGGCAAGGCCCACCCGCACGACGGGCCGGGCAAGGACTACCTCCGGCGGATCACATCGATCGCCAAATCGCTCACCGGGCAGGTCGAGATCGCGATCGTTCCGAACTACGAGATCGACCTGGCCGCGCTGATGGTCGCGGGCTCGGACATCTGGCTGAACACGCCCCGCCCGCCGATGGAAGCGTCGGGCACCAGCGGCATGAAGGCGGCGGTCAACGGCGTGCCCAGCCTCTCCACGCTCGACGGCTGGTGGATCGAGGGGTGCGTGCCCGGCGTGACCGGCTGGGCGATCGAGGGCACGGGCAAGACCGACGACGAGCTCGACGCGGCGCACACCGCGAGCCTCCTCGACGCGCTCGAGCACGACATCCTGCCCGTGTGGAAGGACGATCCGCGCGCCTGGAGCCGAATCCAGCGCGCGTGCATCGCCACCAACGGCTCGCACTTCTCCACGCAGCGCATGGTGCGCGACTACATCGCCCGCGCCTACCTTCACTGATCATGGCATCGAACCAAGTCAGCAAGCGAGCAGGCGGGCACCCCAGCATGACGGGCACGCCCGCGACCGAGGGTGTGACTTCCATCCGCGTGCGGTACTGCGAGTGCGATCCGATGGGTGTGGTGCACCATGCGTCGTACGTGCCGTGGTTCGAGGAGGCGCGCACGGAGCTGCTCCGCGACTGCGGCGTGTCGTACGCGCAGCTGGAGCGAGAGGGCGTCTTCCTCGTCGTGACCAAGCTCGAGATGCGCTACCGCAGGCCCGGGCGATACGACGACGTGCTCGAAATCACGACGCGCGTCGAGGGCGGCAGCCGAGTGAAGATCACGCACCACTATGAGGCACGGGTCGTCTCGCCGGGCGATGGCGATGCGTCGCGCGTCGATGGGCGGGCGATCGTCGTCGGGTCGACCGAGATCGCGTGCGTCGGCACGGACGGGCGCGTGCGCGAGCTGCCCGCGTGGTTGATCCCGGGCAAGGGGTGATCGATGTGCGCGGGGCGTCGGCCCACGCCGTACCACCGCGCGGGTAAGTAATCGCTTACTAAGTCGAGGCTCTGTCGGTCACGGCTCTGCGGCTTGTGATGGCGTCTTGCGCGGTCTCGCGTGATGGAATGCGGTTCGGCGCGGCCCAATCGGGGGTCTTGGCGGGCGATGCATGCGATCGTTCGAATGAAACCTGCAGCGACGGCGGGCGTCGAGCCGTTGCATGGGGGTGGCGTGCGGCGTGCGCTCGGCGATGCTCACCGCTAGCATCCGGCCGCGATCGACCGTCGCCATGAGGGCCTGCCAGGCATGAGTGAGCATCACCACGGACCGCTCGAGGAGATCGAGGAAGCGCTCGTCGAGCTTGAGCGCCGCGTGATCCGCCTGGGTCGGCTCAAGGTGCCGCTGCCGAGCAAGCGGTTTGTGGGTGTGGCGTTGCTGGTGCTCGCGGTGCTCTTCGTGGGCGCTGTGCTCGCGGTGACGCGCTCGCCGCTGGCCAAGTCGCTGATCCTGCCCGCGGTGGGCCGAGTGATCGCGGCGGACGTTCGGGCCGAGTCGCTCGTGGTCGAGCCCAACGGCAGCATCGTGCTGCGGGGTGTCGAGGCGCGGGTGCCCGGGATGTCGAGCGACGCGGCACGGTTCTTTGCGGCCGAGCGGGCCGAGGTCGATCTGCGGTGGCTCGGGTTGCTCCGAGGCGAGGTGGACGTGCGGTCGGTGGTGCTCGATGAGCCGGTGGTGCGCGTGAGCCAATCCATCGACACGGGCAGGCTGAACGTGGCGGGGCTGAGCATTCTCTCGGCCGGCGCGGGCACGCCCTCGGCCGAGCTGCCCGAGCTGGTCGCGAGCGGCGCGGTCATTGAGATCGCCGAGCACACCACGTCGAGCCTGCGCGTGCTGAAGCAGCTGCGCGTCGAGGGCGCGGTGCGTGCCGCGGACAGCGACACGGGCGGATACTTCATCGAGCTTGTCGAGGTCGACACGGCCGAGGGCCGATCGCCGCTGGCGGTGACGGGCTTCTTTGGATCGCGCGGGCTCACGCTCGAGCTCGATCGCGTGGCGCTCGCCGACTGGGGGCCCGAGGTCGTGCCCGCACCGGTGCGTCCGCTCTGGGATCGGATGGGCCTGGCTGGCACGGTTCGCGAGACGCGGTTTACATACGGGTTGGATGGCACGGTACTGGCGGAGATGTTTGTTGATGGCGTGGAGCTGTCGCTGCCGCTGGGCGAGTCGGGCCCCGCGGGCGAGCCGAACTGGGCGCGCATGACCGAGGTGTCGGGCGTCGTGCGGCTGTTTAGCGATCGGGTGCAGGCCGATCTTGAGGGCCTGCTGGCGGACCTGCCGTACGACGTGGTGATCGCGTGGGACGGCACGGCGCTCGACGCGCCGTTCGAGGCGAGGCTCGAGTCGCGGAGCTTTGAGCTCGCGGCCCAGCCGGAGTTTCTGCCCTTCGCGCCGGGCGTGGTGCAGCGCCGGCTGGCGTCGTTCGGGGGGCCGACGGGCCTGGTCGACGCGAGCGTCCGCGTGAGCCGACGCGCGGGCGAGGACGGCGAGCCGGGGCCCGTGCGCTACGACGGCGTGATCAACTTCCGCGACGTCTCCGCGGCGTACGAGCACTTCCCGTATCGCTTCTCGAGCCTCGCGGGCACGGCGCGATTCAACAACGACGAGCTCGTGATCGACCGCATCGAGGGCACGGCGCCCAGCGGCGCCTCGGTCATCGCGACGGGGCGGATCTGGCCGCCGCGGCCCGGCGCTGAGGTCGATCTGGACATCCGCGCCAAGAACGTGCCGCTCGACGACGTGCTCAACGACGCGCTCGGCGAGGGACGCCGAAAGATCATCGCGACGCTGTTCAACGAGCAGCGGTATCGGGAGCTGCGCGAGCTGGGGCTGATCCTCACGCCGCAGCGCCAGCAGACACTGCTCGAGCGCCGCGCGGTGCTGACCCGGCGGCTCGAGCGGGGCGAGGCGAGCGCCGCGGTCGCCAGCCGCCTCGCGGAGATCGACGAGGCGCTGGAGACGCCGGCCTTTGCGCTCGGCGGCGCGGCTGACGTGCATGTTCGGATTCTGCGTGAGCCCGGGACCGACTCGCGGTGGCAGCGTGTCATCACGGTGACGCTCTCCAGCGCCGGCCTGCTGCCCGAGCAGTTCCCGCTGCCTATCGAGGCCGAGGACGTCACGATCGTGATTGAGAACGACCGCGCGCGGCTGGCGGGCGGGACGTACCGCGCGATGGGCGGTGGCGAGGCGACGGTCGACGCGGACGTGTTCCTCGGGAAGGGCTCGGACGATGTGCTGCCCGACCTGCGGATCAAGGCGTGGGATGTCGCGGTCGATGAGCGCTTGCTCCATGCGATTCCGGACATCGGCTCGGCTGGCGGCGAGGACGCGCGCAGCGCGGGCGAGCTGCTCGCGGCGCTCGGCGTGCGCGGCACGGTGTCGTGCACCGCACTGATCGCGCCCCGGCCCGGCACCGAGAAGCTCGGCTTCGACATCAGCGTCTCCGCCGATGGGCTGCGCGCCGAGCCCTTGGCGAGCGCCGGCTCGGTCAGCTTCGAGGACCTGACCGGCTCGGTCGAGGTGTCCGAGCGGCGCGTCGCGATCAACCTCGACGCGGAAGTCATCCATGCGGGCGTGCTGCCCGACCCGGTCGCGGGGCTGCCCTCGGCGGGTCGGCTCTCGATCGAGGGCTCGCTGGACATGATGCCCGCGGGCGAGCCGCTGGTGTGGGCACGCATCCGGGGCGAGCACGTCGATCTGGCGACGCAGCTCGAGGACGCGATCGCGGTCTTCAGCACCGCGTCGGCCGAGATGCTGCGCGAGGTGCGATCACGGTGGCAGCCCGACGGGCTCGTCGATATCGACGCGCTCGTCCGCGGCCCACTCGGCACCGAGCTCGACGCCCGCGTCACGCTCAACAACATCCAAAGGCTCGCGTTCACCGCGATGGGCGGGCGGATCGAGCTCGGGCAAAGCGAGGGCTCGGTGACGGCCCGCGCCGGTGCGGGCGGCTCGATCTCGCTGGACAGCTTCGCAACCGAGCTGGCGTACAACGGCGAGCCCTCGGGGCGCGTGGTCGCATCGGGCACGCTGCCGCTCGGGCCCGCGTCGGCCTACGACGACCGCGTCGCGGACGACCGCCTCGAGCTCGAGCTCGAGGGCCTGCGCCTCGAGGGCGGGCTCGCGTCGTGGTTCGCGCTCGAGCGCCTCGGCGACGCGATCGGCGCGTGGTGGGACGAGCACGAGCCGGCCGGCGCGATCGATGCGTCGCTCGGCGTTTGGCCTCGCCTCGACAGCGTGACCGATCCGAGCGAGCCGGCACCGCTCGCGCTCGACGGCGTGATCCGGCCGATCCGCCTGGACCTCACGTCTCGCGGGCAGCGCGTGCGGTTCTCGCGGGTCGACGGCTTGGTCGAGTTCGACGCGACGGGCGGCGTGTTCACGGGCGTGCGCGCCGAGGCGGGCGACTGGTGGATCGCGGGCGACGGCGAATGGTCCACGCCCGAGCCTGGGGCCGCGATCGTGCGCGCCACCGCCGACATCGAGGCCGACGGCATGCCCGCGGGCCTGCGTGCGATGCTCCCGGCGGGCGTGGCGGAGGTCGTGGCGGGTTTGCAGCTCGACGCCACCGGTCCGGTGCGTGCGGTTGGGCTGGAGATCGCCGCGTCGCGGGCGGCTGGCGAGCGCCGGTGGGCGTTCGATACGTCCGGGCGCGTCGCGTACGAGAACGCGGCGCTCAAGGCGGGGCTGCAGGTGCGGGACGCGGACGGCTCGATGGAGTTCGCCGCGAGTCGGCCCCGTCCGGAGCTGCCGGCCGAGTTTGATCTTCGCGTGCTCGCCGATCGGGCGCTGGTGGCCGGCGTCGAGACGACCGGCGCCCGCGTGCGCGTCATGAGCGGCGAGGTGGACCGCGAGATCTTCGTGCCCCTGATCAGCGCCGACTGCCACGGCGGGCGGGTCGCGGGCGAGGCGGTGCTCGCGCCGACGGGCGAGGGCGACGACGCGCCGTTGCGATACGCCGCGACGATGACCGCGTCGGGCGTGCGTCTGGCGGCGGTGCTGCGCGACGTGGCGCGGTCGCTCGAGCTCGATGCCTCGGGCCTTGCGCGCACGAACACGGACTTCGACACCCCCGATGTCGACACCTCGCGCGGGCAGCTCGACGCGGAATTCGGCGTCAGCGGCACGGCGGGGCGGCCCGAGACGCGCCGCGGCCGTGGGAGCATGCGCGTCGCCGGCGGCGAGGTGCTGGACATCCCGGGCATCCTGCCGCTGATCGAGGTGTCGAACTTCCAGCTGCCCGCCAGCGAGCAGCTGGACTTCGCGCGGGCGACGTTTTACGTCGACGACGAGCGCGTGAGCTTCGAGGACGTGTCGGTGTACTCGTCGAGCATCGAGATCCTCGGGTTCGGGACGATGACGTGGCCCGAGCGGATTCTTGATCTGCGGTTCAACTCGCGTGCCGCCCGGCGTATCCCGGTGGTGAGCGACGTGCTCGAGGGCATCCGCGACGAGCTGATCTCGACGCAGGTGGTCGGGCCGCTCGG
>CAYQAD010000155.1:0-6382 GCA_964415125.1 uncultured Phycisphaeraceae bacterium
GTCCACCACCATCAAAATGATCTTGGGCCTCCTCAAGCCCACCGCCGGCCGGCTCCTCGTCTTCGGTAAGAGCCCAAGCGACGTCCGCACCAAAACACGCATCGGCTACCTCCCCGAAGAGTCCTACCTCTACCCCTTCCTCAACGCACGCGAGACCCTCGACTACTACGGCAAGCTCTTCGGCCTCGACCACCGCACCCGCACCAAGCGCATCGACGAGCTCCTCGACATGGTCGGTCTCGAGGCCGCGCAGTTCCGACCCGTCCGCGAGTACTCCAAGGGCATGCAGCGACGCATCGGCCTCGCCCAGGCCCTCATCAACGACCCCGAGCTGCTCATCCTCGACGAGCCCACCACCGGCCTCGACCCCCTCGGTACCCGGCAGGTCAAAGACCTCATCATCGAGCTGGGCCGCCGCGGCAAAACCGTCCTCCTCTCAAGCCACCTCCTCGCCGACGTCGAGGACTGCGTCGACCGCATGGTCATCCTCTACGGCGGCAAAAAGCGCTCCGAAGGACCCCGCGACACACTCCTCACCGCCGCCGACCGAATCACCATCGAGACCGACCAGCTCGACGATGAAACCGTCGCCGAAATCGACGAGGTCATCCGCCGGCGCACCGGCGGCACGCACGCCATCCGCTCCGTCAAGCACCCCCGACAATCCCTCGAGTCCCTCTTCCTCGACATCGTCGAGAAAGCCCAGGCCGAACGACTCGCCACCAGCGGCGCCACCGCCGGCGGCTCCACCGCCGCCTTCCTCGCCGGCGCAGGCAACGCCGACGACGTCGACGCCGACGAACTCATCGGCCGCCTCATGCAACCCGCCGACCCCGATCCAGACCCCGCACCGGACGACCCCGCTGGCGCCGTGTCGCCCTCGAATGCCGCCCAGTCCAAAGCCCAATCCGAAACCCAATCCGGCCCCGCCGAGGACGTCCTCGCCAATCTCCTCCGCGACGCCGAGCCCCCCGAGACCCCCGACGCCCCCGAGACCAACACGCCCGCCGACCCGTCGCCCACCGCGCCCGCCGCAACCGACGGCAGCAACGCCCCGGCCCGGCCCGCACGCCCCGCCGCCGACGTCGACTCGAGCGTGATCGACTCACTCCTCGGCAGCGACGAGCCCGACGCCGCCTCCGACGACGACGGGCGGGCCAAGCCGTGAAGCTCGGGCTCCTCTTCTCCCGGCTCGACCGCCTCCAACACGACCGCGGCTTCAAGATCGCCGCGACCATCGTGCTCGTCCTCGCCGCCGCCATCGGAGGCTCCGCCTACGTCCTCTCCATCACCGCGCCCGACCGCGTCGAGGTCGCGACGCCCGCGCCCACCGCATCGGAAGCCGCCGACGCCACCGATGCAGAAGACCCGCAGCGCTCCGCCCTCGACACCACCGCACGCGTGCTCAACGACGTCCTCGCCGCACGCGCCGATCCCACGCGCGTCCTCGTCGCCATCGGCCTTGCGCTCGCCGTCGGCATCGTCGTCGTCTGGCTCGGGCTCGGCCTGACATACCTCGCGCTGCTCATCCTCGCCGCCGGAGTCGCCTGGCCGCTCGCCCAGTTCGAGTCCACCGACGTCTACGCCCGCCTGCTCGTGGGCGTCGTCGCACTCACCGCCTCCTTCACCGCGCTCATGCAGGGCCTCCGCGTCCTCTTCAGCTCCTCCCGCCCCGTCACCGCCATCGCGCGAAACGTCCTCATCGAAGCAACCCGAATGAAGGTCTCGCTGGTCTTCATCGTCCTGCTCGTCTTCGGCCTCGCCGCGCTCCCGGGCATCCTCGACCCCGACACGCCCCTCCGCTACCGCGTCCAGTCCTTCCTCCAATACTCCCTCGCCGGCTCCTTCTGGCTCATCGCCGTCCTCACGCTCATCTTCTCCACCAGCACCCTCGCCGCCGAACAGCGCGACAAGGTCATCTGGCAGACCGTCACCAAGCCCGTCTCCGCCCTCCAGTACATCCTCGGCAAGTGGCTCGGCGTCGTCTCGCTCAACGCCGCCCTCCTCGTCGTCTGCACCTCGGGTGTCTTCCTCTTCGTCGAGTACCTCCGCAGCCAGCCCGCCCTGGGCGAGCGCGTCGCCTATGCCGCCACCAGCGGCGCCGTCGCCGAGGACCGCCTTCTTCTGGAAACCCAGGTCCTCGCCGCACGCCGCACCGTCGAGCCCGTGCCCATCACCGACCGCGATTCCCCCGCCTTCATCGCCGCCGTCGAGCAGTTCCTCGACGAGCGCCTCGCGATCGACCCCTCCTTCGCCCCGAGCGCCATCGAGCGCCAGCGCGTCGCCGACGACCTCTTCAAAAGTCTCATGCTCGAGGCCCGCTCGCTCGCGCCGGGCGAGCCCAAGCGCTTCGTCTTCCGCGACATCAACGTCCGCCGAGGCTCCGGCGATCTGGTCACCCTCAAGTACCGCATCGAGACAGGCGTCGACCGCCCCGACATCCTCTACCGCCTCACCTTCATCCTCCCGGAAACCGGTGCGATCATCACCGAGTCCTCCGCGCTCGGGCAGGCCCAAACACTCCAACTCCTCTCCGACGCGATCTCCGAAGACAAAACTTTCAAGGTCGAAATCCTCAACGGCGAGATGCTCTTCTCCCAAAGCGGCGCCGCCGTCGGCATCCAGCCAAACGAGCGCAGCGTCACCATCCCCGAGGGTTCACTCGTCCTCTCCTACCCCGACGGCTCATACCACGCCAACTTCCTCCGGGGCGTCTTCGTCCTCTGGCTCAAGCTCGCCTTCCTCGCCATGCTCGCCATCGCCGCGAGCACCTTCCTGTCCTTCAGCGTCGCGAGCCTCGTCGCCATCGGCGTCTTCCTGATGGCCGAGTCCTCGGGCTTCCTCGCCGCCGCCCTCGAAACCTTCTCCTACAAGCAAGACGGCGGCGACGGCATCCTCCCCCACAAGTTCGTCGCCTACTGGGTCTCCAAGCCCGTCGCAGACGTCTTCTCGATCTACGACAGCCTCAACCCCGCCCGGAGCCTCGTCGACGGCGTCCTCATCACCCCCGCCTCCGTCGCCACCGGCACCATCGCCCTCGCCGCCGCCACCGCCGTCCTCTTCGTCGCCGCAGTCCTCATCTTCAGAAGGCGCGAACTCGCCACCTACTCCGGCCAGTAGTGCCCAAGGCGCGACCTCGCCAGCCTCCAGGAGTCCCGCGATGCAAAAGCCCCGACTCATCCAGCTCGTGTGCCTCGCCGTCATCGTCTCCTGCGCCGCCGGTAGCACCTGGATCTCCACCTGGATCAGCAAGTCCGCGAGCAACGCACGCCTCTCCTACACCGAGCGCGTCGAGGACAACGCCCCCCCGCAGGTCGGCCTGGGCATCGCCATGGGCGCCTTCCGCGGACTCTTCGTCAACATGCTCTGGATCCGCGCCAACAACCTCAAGGAAGAAGGCCGATTCCACGAGGCAATGGAGCTCTCCAGCGCCATCACCACGCTCCAGCCACGCTTCCCCCGCGTCTGGGTCTTCCAGGCATGGAACATGGCCTACAACATCTCCGTCGCCACCCAAACCCCCGACGAGCGCTGGCAGTGGGTCCAGGCCGGCATCCGCCTCCTCCGCGACGAGGGCATCCCCGCCAACCCAAACGACCTGCTCATCCACCGCGAGCTCGCCTGGATCTACCTCCACAAGATCGGCGGCTGGACCGACGACGCCAACCGCTACTACAAGCGCCGACTCGCCGAAGAATGGCACACCGTCCTCGGCCCACCGCCGCCCCCCTCCGCCGAACTCCGCGACCGCGAAGACGCCATCGAGGCCTACGCCCTCTGGCTCGAAAAGGTCGCCCGCGCACCCGAGTCCCTCGACACACTCCTCGAGCGCGAGCCGAGCGTGGGCGAGCTCCTCGCCCGCCTCGAAGCCGCCATCCCCGGCGAGACCGACATGCAGCTCCTCCGCCGCTACGTCGTCCACTCCGCCATGGAGGGCTCGGTCTACCGCGAGATGATGATGGACCGCTTCAGCGAGAGCTCGCTCGCCTTCCAGGAGCTCGTCGAAACCCCATCGCTCCAGGACGCGTGGGACGCCTACATCGCCTTCGTCCGCAAGGCCGTGCTCACACGCGAGTACAAGATGGACCCCGCCCGCATGGTCATCTACACCCGCAAGTTCGGCCCCATGGACTGGCGCCACCCCGCATCCCACGCCGTCTACTGGGCCTCCTCCGGCGTCGAGGCCTCCCGCTCACGCGTCACCGCCGACAACAAGAAAGACTTCGACTGGGTCAACACCGACCGACTCGCCATCCAGTCCGTCCAGGACCTCTACCGCTCCGGCGAGCTCTACTTCGACTACCTCGGATACGTCCTCAACGGCAGCGACTTCTACGCCGCACTCCCAAACCCGCACTTCGTCGACACCTACGGCAACGTCCTCGAAGAGCTCCGGAGCCGCTCCCGCTTCGACCAGGACAACCGCGTCTGGACCATGTACTCCGCGGGCTACGAGAACTTCCTCAAAGACGCCGTCCGCTTCTTCTACCGCCGAGGCCAGCGCGACCGCGCCGAGCACTACCAGTCCGTCCTCATCAACTACGACCAGCAGAACTTCAACGACCCCTACCGCGCCGAAAAGTTCGGCAAGCCCCTCGACGAGTTCGTCCAGGACCAATTCAAGGAAGACCGCGCCTACTCACCCCACGTCGCCAGCACCGAGATCACCGCCGCCCTCCAGGGCGCCTACCTCGCGGGCTTGGTCACCGGCGACGTCGAGCTCTTCCGCAAGCAGTTCGACTACGCCCGCCGCTTCCACAAGTACTACCTCGACGAGCAAGGCCGCATCTCGCTCCAAGACACCCAGGGCGGCCCGAAGGTCGTCTTCCCCCGCGACTTCCGCTTCATGGCAGGCCGAGTCTTCGCCGACATCATCTCGCTGCTCGACATCGACGACGCCGAGGTCGCCTACTTCAACGCGCCAAACCAGCTCCGCCAGTTCGCCTACGACATCCTCGCCGCACGCTTCCGCGAGACCCTCGCCGCCTCCGGCGAAGCCGGCGGCCGCGAGTTCGAAGCCGTCTTCCCCGAGCCCGAAGGCATGGACGACTTCCGCGTCTACGTCCAGCGCGCCGCCGCCGAAGCATCAAGCAACCAGCCCGCCCTCCAGCGGCGCTAGCGCCCGTCCCGCCGCGCAACGACCACCACCGCCGCCGCCACACACCCCACCAGGTTCGACACCAGGTCCCACCCGGTGTTGACATACCCGCCCACGTTGTGCTCCGGCAGCACCAGCGTGATCCAAAACTCCAGCACCTCATTCAGCGCGCCCAGACCGCACCCCATCAGCGCAGCGCACACCGCAAGACCCATCCGAGACTCCATCCGAGAGCCGGCCCGGCCTGCCAACGACCACAGCACGTCAAAGCACGCGAGCGACGCCGCGAAGAACCCCACCGCGTGCACCACCTGGTCATACCTCGGCAGCCACGGCGCCACGCGATACCCATACAGCACGCCCGCACCCTCAACCGCCCCAATCCCCACCGCCGGCGCCGGCACCGTGCCCCCCGCCATGTGCACGAACCCCCACGCCGCAAGCAGCCAGAGTGTCCCCCGCCGAAGCCCAAATCGGCGGTCCAGCCACAGCACCAGCGCGATGTACACCACCATCGCCCCCGCGTAGACGCCGAACTCAAGATTCCCGCCCCGCAGCGCAAGCCACGAAAACACCCCCAGGTACACCAGCACGCACACGACCATCGCCCGCGAGGGCCCCGTCACGAGGCCAACCAGCCCGCCCCCACGCCGGTCCAACCCCCCGCCAGCCGCCCCAGTCGCATCTTCATCGGTCATCGCCCAAGACTAACCCGGGGCATCATCCCGCCGCAGCCGGGGCAACAGCCGGCCCGCGCACCCGCCCCCAACCCACGACATTCCACCGCCCAAACCGGCGATCCGGCCGCGGGCTCAAATTTCCCGCACGCGCTCCGACCCGGAAAGGTACTACCATGATGCTCAACCGATGGCATCGCGCCCTCGGCTGACCGCAGCGCCGGCCCGGACGACTACGGCAGATTTGGACAGGTTTCGGGCCAGTTAGAGTTAGGTTTTTCGATGAAGCTTTACGTTGGTAACCTCCCGTTCCGTGCCACGGATGATGATCTTCGCGACGTTTTCGGCCAGCACGGTGACGTGGTCTCCGCCAACATCGTCATGGACCGCGAAACCGGCCGCTCACGCGGTTTCGGCTTCGTTGAGTTCCAGGACGAGGACTCGGGCAAGAAGGCAATCGACGCGCTCCACGGCACCGACTTCGGCGGCCGCGATCTCGTCGTCAACGAGGCACGCCCCCGCGAGCCCCGCTCCGGCGGCGGCGGCTTCGGTGGTGGCGGCGGCGGCGGTCGCGGCGGCTTCGGCGGCGGCGGCGGTGGTCGTGGCG
>CAYQAD010000156.1:0-6286 GCA_964415125.1 uncultured Phycisphaeraceae bacterium
CTTCACCATCACCAACGGCGGCATCTTCGGCTCGCTGATGTCGACGCCGATCCTGAACCCCCCGCAGTCGGCGATCCTCGGCATGCACACGATCAAGCAGCGGCCCGCCGAGGACATCGACAATCCGGGCCAGCTCGCGCTGCGGCCGATGATGTATCTCGCGCTGAGCTACGACCATCGGATCATCGACGGGGCCGAGGCTGTGCAGTTCCTTGTGCACATCAAGGACTCGATCGAGGACCCGTCGCGCCTGCTGCTCGATCTCTGAGCTCGCTCGAGTTCGTGCCCTGCCCTTTGCGATGGTCAACCCGTCGATGGGCCGGCGGCTCGCTTGCCAACATCATCCGCCGGTGTGGGCCGGCTCAAGACGCACTGGCGTGGCCCGTACTGGAGCGTCGTGTGTCTTCCATACGCTCGTGAGCGCCTGTGTTGCGGCGGCGTGGTCGGTGTTGGTTGCCATGTGTGCCGCGACGGCGCTGCCGAGCAGGGGCATGCGGCGGCGTTCGATCGCGGCGATGAGCAGCTCGGCGATCGCGGGGTTTGTGCCGATGCGGGCGATGAGGTCGTCGCGGAGCGCCGGGGGGTAGAGATCGGTGGCGGCGTCGGCGGCGTTGCTGAGCACGGGCACGCCGTGGTGGTGGGCGAGGGCCGTCCAGAGCCGGCCTGCTGCACGCTCGCGCGAGTCGGGCTCGGGCGAGACGCCGAGCCACGCGGCGTCGCAGGCGGGCAGCCACGCGGCGATCGGCCCCGGGCAGACACGCAGCGGGAAGCCCCGCTCGGATCGGCGGTGGAATCCCGCGGCTCGACGCACGCCCAGTCGGCTCGCGCCGATGATCGCGGCGACGTTGTGCTCGCACACCTCGGCGAGCCCAAGGGAGAAGACAAACCGCCACGCGTCGATCGTGTCCGCGGGCTCGCCGAGCAGCGCGACGAGCGCGGCGCCCTCCGGCACGCCGAGCTCGTCGCGCACCCGCTCGCGATGCGTCTGGCTGGGCACGAGTCTGCCCAGCGCGGGCTCGATGGCACTGGCCGGCATGCGGGCGTCGCTGGGCACGTCGTCGCTTCGGAGCGTGGTGGCGACGGCTCGGTCCGCGAGCATCGAGCCCCGGACCGCGCGCCACGCGGGGGCGCCCCAGCAGTGCACTGCGCAGGCGGGGATGTTCACTCGGTCGATGACGCGGTTGATGCTGCGGCTTGCGAGCTCGGCGACGCCGCCGGGCATCGAGACGCAGGCGGTGGGCGTCATGCCGAGCTGGGCGAGGTATCGGCGGGCGCTGGTTGCGCCGAGGGCGATGATGTCGTGCTGGTGGTCGGGCGTGGCGCGGATGGCGGCGTGGCAGGCGAGCACCTCGATCGCGGTGCCATCGCAGACCGGCCGCCAGTGCGGGCGGGCCTGGCGCGGCGGCGGCGGGGCGATCACGTGGACGATGCGCATGGGCGGAGTCTACGGGTGGGCGAGGTAGTGGTGGTCAGCGCCCGGCGTAGCGTGTGCTCGAGGTGACCTCGACGTCGTAGAAGAGCTCGGCGAGGCCGGTGCCCATCCAGACCGCCAGCGCCTGCTGGAGGTCGAACATCGAGGTCGTCGCGTCGCGGCCGCCCTGCTTGTCGCGGACGGTCAGACGCAGGGCGTAGCCCTCACGCTCGGCGGGCCACGCGCGCTCGCCGCTGACCACGTCGATGACCTTTACGCGGAGCTGGCTGGTGGGGAGCACGGTCTGCCCGTCGGGCGAGATCGTGAACTCGTCGACGGTGGCGTAGATGACGATCTCCGCGCCGACGGCCTCGCCGATCGAGGCGATGCTCATGGGCCGGGAGTTTTTGTCCTGGGAGGCGACGGCGGTGGCGGCCTGGGTGTCGACGATGGTGTCCACCACGCCGGCGGCGACGAGGTTCGCCTGGGCGGTCTCGGCGATGAGGGTGCGGAACTGGCGACGCGGGAGCTTGCTCGAGCGGTCGTCGATGAAGATGAGCGTCGGGCGGCTGGCGTCGAGGTCGAACTCGGCCTCGACGTCGCCCGGGCCCGCGATGAAGTAGCCCGCGGGGCCGACGATGTTGCACGAGGCGAGCCCGCCCGCGCCGATGGTGCCGAGGGCGAGGCCGAGGATCGCTCGGCGGAAGGGGATGCGTGAGGGGTTGGACATATGCTCGGTCCTGTGTGTGCGGCGGCGCGGTCGGTCGGCGTGCTTTGGTAGTCGGGCCAATAGTCTTGTCAATAGTCGGGGTAGTACGGCTCTTCGTGCTCGTAGAAGGGCCAGGTCGAGCGGTCGATGAAGCGGGCCATCAGCGCGGAGCTGACGACCGATGCGTTGTAGTCCAGCGGCGAGCGGCCGGACTCATCGGGGAACTTCACGCGGACCTCGCGCTCGAAGAGGCGGGCTTCGCCGCCTTCCTCGTTGCCGGCGACGACCGAGAGTGTTGCCGCGGCCAGGCCGTCCCAGAGGTAGCGGTTGCCGGGCGCGTTGAGGCGGAACTCGTAGAGGTCGACGACGATGAGGCGATCGACGCCCAGCTCGGTCGCGAGCACGCCGTAGGGGCGCGCGACCCAGTCGGGGTTGTTGAAGAGGTAGGTCATGAGGTCCTGCGGCGGGATCCAGCCGGAGACCTGGACGTTGTCGGCGATGCGCTGGCTGATGCGTGTGGTGAGCTCGGGGACGATCGTCGGGAAGTCGGCCTGGATCATGCGGTCGGCGGAGATGACGACCGCGAAGGACTTGCCCTCGAGGCCCGTGAAGTCGGCCGGGACGGTGCGGGTCGACGACTCGCGGTAGGCCTGGGCGGTGCCGCCGATGAGGGCGCCGATGGCGCATCCGGTGAGCACGGTTGCGCCGAGCGTCGCGGCTGCGATCGCGACGAGGGCGCGGCGCGTGCGGCGGCCTGGGATGTTGGGCGGCGTTGTGATGAGTTTGGGTGGCATGGTCGAGGCCTCGCTTGGCGGGCGTGCTACCACACCATCGCCTTGTATCCCCACGCCGCGAGCAGGCCCGCGAGCATGAGCCATCCTACGCGGCCGCGCATGAGTGGGCGGGCGAGCACGTGCAGGCGGGCGCCGGTGAGGGCGATCCAGCCGCCGGCCCAGACGAGCAGCGCCGCGGCGATGCTGCCGATGGCTCCGGCGGGCTGGGTGACGAGCGAGGCGAGCAGGTCGCCGTCGGCCGCGTGGGCGAAGGCGGTGGTCATGCCGCAGGTCGGGCAGGGCGCGTCGAGGCTGACGGCCCACCCGCAGGCCGGCATGCCGAGCTGGGTGTGGGTGCCGTGTCCATCGCCGGCGGGCGAGATGGAGGCGGCGACGCCCAGCAGGGTGAGCATGGCCGCGGCGACGAGCGCTGCGGAGGCCCGCACGCCCGCCGACGCCCGCCTGGGTTCGACGCCTCGGCGGCGGTGGGGTTCTCCGGGGACTGCCATGGGCGGAGTCTATGGGTGCCGCCGCGGGCCGGCGGCCGGCTCACGCGGCGGAGGGGCGGGCGATCGTGGCGCTGGCGGCCGACGACATCCCGAAGAGCTCGCAGGGCGAGCCGATGCGTCGGACGACGTCGGGCAGGTGGTCGATCGTCGCGACGACGTCGCCGGCGTGGGTGTGCTGCGAGAAGCTGCCGGTGAGCTGGGTGAGTCGCTCGACGATGTCCGGGAGGGCCCTGCGCAGGGCGTCGGGTGACGCGGTCATGACGTACCGCCCGCTTTCGACCTCGGCGACGAACGAGGCGGGGTCTTCCGCGGCCAGGCGTGTGCGGAGCAGGGCGGCGGTTTGGTGCGTGAGCTCGTCGGCGACGTTCCAGCCGGCGCGTTCGGCGAGGGCCTCGATGCCGGCGAGCTGCGCGATCGCGGCGTCGTGGCGAAGGCGTGCGTCGACGGCGCCCCAGCGCGCGAGCTCGGTCTCGCGCATGAGTGTTCGCAGGTGCGCCTCGGCCTCGATTCGGCCCGGCAGCCCGCTGGTGGGTGTCGCGCGGAGTGTGGCGGCTCGCGCGAGGCGTGATGCTTCGCCGAGCAGCCGGCCCGCGGTGACGATCCCGACGCTGGTCCGCGGGCTCCAGACCACCAGCGGCTCGCCCTGCTTGGACTCGGGACGATCCGCGGCTGCGGCGAGCGCGTCGACCAGGGGCAGCGCGGGATCGACGATGGCCCAGGGCTGATCGATGAGTGCCGCGACCCGCTCGGTGCCGAGTGGGCCGCGGGATATGGAGAGCGTGTGCGCTCGGCCCAGCCAGCCTTGCGGCTCGCCGGCGTCGACCACCACGCAGCCCGGCGCGTCGATCGCGTGTAGGAGCGTCGCGGCGGCCTCGCGGACGGTCGCGTCGATATCGACGATCACGGGCGGCTCGGTGAGCTCGCCGACCGGTCGGCGGCGGGGATCGGTGGTGGCCTGCGTGTCGGCCTCGGTGCGCCACGCTTCGAGTCGGGCCGCGGTCTCCGCGGTCAGACCCGCGGCTTGCTGGGCGGGGCGGCCGAGCAGGAAGCCCTGGGCGTACTGCGCACCGAGGCGCATGGCGATCGCGAGCTCTGGGTCTCGCTCGATGCCCTCGAGGATGACGCGAGCGCCGACGCTGCGTGCGATGTGCAGGAGCAGGCGGACGGTGTTCTGGCGGACCTCGTCGCTGTCGATCCCGCTCATGAGCTGGCGGTCGATCTTGACCCAGTCGGGGCGGAGGGCGACGACGCGGTTGAGGCCGCTGGCACCCGAGCCGACGTCGTCGATGGCGATCGCGCAGCCGAGCGATCGGAGCTCGCGGGCGCCTTCGGCCAGCGCGGCGTCGTTGTCGCGGGTGGTGCCCTCGGTGATCTCGACGACCACGCGGGATGGGTCGATCGCGGGGGCGTCCCGCAGGGCGCCTGCGATGATGCCGGCGCGGATGGCGGCGGGCGAGCAGTTCACGAAGACGAGCGCGTCGATGGGCAGGCCGATCGACTCGCGAAGGGCGCACGCGATCGCGAGCTGCTCGAGGGCGAGGTTCTCGGGCCCGTCGTTCGAGGGATCGAAGATGCTCGCGGGCGAGCGCCAGGCGGTGGGTGGCAGCGGGCGCGAGAGCGCCTCGTAGCCCAGGTGCGTGCCTCTGCGAAGATCGGCGATGGGTTGGAAGACGGTCGCCAAGCGCATCTCGCAGTGCAGCGGTGCCGGGCGATTGGGGTATTGGCTCATCTGTGGTTTCGCTCCCCGCGTGGCTCGGCCACGCAGGGGAACAATCGACGCGCACGCACGCGATCTTCCGGATTGCAAGCGGTGCTGGGTGCGCCCGGCGGGCTCTGGAGCGGCGGGTCGGGTTGTGCGGTGGATCGTGCCGACCAGCGCACACTATCGCCCCTTCGGCGGGTAGATAACCGAGCGGGCGCGGCGGTGGGGTGGTGTGATCTGGCGCGTGTGTCGGGCCGACTCAGTCGGAGCGGAGGTCTTAGTCGAAGCGGAAGACGCCCTTGCGGTAGCCGTAGAGGTAGGCGACGACGGTGGTGAGCAGGAAGAAGAGGATTCGGCCGAGCCACATGGCGGCCTCGGGGCTGCCGACCTGGAGGTGCGTGAAGGTGGCGGCCCAGGGGTAGAGGAAGATGATCTCGACGTCGAAGACGAGGAAGACCATCGCGATGAGGTAGAAGCGGACGTTGAACCGCTTGCGGGCGGTGCCGACGGGGTTCATGCCGGACTCGTAGGTGGTGCCCTTGCGGGCGCCCTGCCGGCGGGGGCCGAGCAGGAACGTGCCGGCGAGGTTGGCGACCGCGAAGGTGATCGCCATCATGAGGATGACGAAGACGGGCAGGTACGCGGAGATATCGGTCGCGGCGAGAAGCGTCATCATGGCGGCATGGTAGTGGGGCGGTCGGCGGTTGTCAGGCGTGCTTGGGGCGGGCGTGTTTGGTGGAGTGCGGCTGGCTGCGGGCGGCTGGCGGCGGCGCGGATCGTGGGCGTGCGTGCTGGCGGCGGGTCCTGCCAGTCTGGCAGCCGTTCTCGGACGGCGGGGCGGGCTCGACAGCACGCGGCGGCCGTAGAGCGTCGTCGATGGCTGCTAAGTGCTTGATTCGCACGGTGTTGGGCGTGGACAATCACTGGCACGCCGCTTGGTAGTGCTCGGTGGGCGCGATCTTTGCGCCGCTGAAGGCACACTCAATTTCCCGGAGACCTGTTCCGATGGCATCCAAGCAACTGCAGTTCGACGTTGAGGCCCGCCAAGCGCTGCTCGCGGGCGTTGAGAAGCTCGCCAAGGCGGTCAAGAGCACCCTCGGCCCGCGGGGCCGGAACGCGGTGCTCGATAAGTCCTGGGGCGGCCCGACCGTGACCAAGGACGGCGTGACCGTCGCGGAGGAG
>CAYQAD010000157.1:0-4543 GCA_964415125.1 uncultured Phycisphaeraceae bacterium
GCATCTGCGAGACGATGACGCGCTCGGCGCCGTTCACGATGAACTCGCCGCCGCCGATCATGATGGGGAACTCGCCGAGGTAGATATCTTCCTCGGGGAGGTCGGCGTGGTTGTCGCGCTGGAGGCGGAGGCGGAGCTTGAAGGGCAGGCCGTAGGTCAGGCGGAGCTCGCGGCACTCGTCGGGTGTGTACCGGGGCTCGTCGAGGTCGTAGGAGATGTACTCGAGACTCATGGTCTCGTCGTAGCTCTTGATGGGGAAGACCTCACGAAGGAGCGACTCCAGGCCGATATCCGTGGTGCGGGTATCGGGGGTCTTCTCGATCTGGAGGAACCGCTTGTATCCGTCCGATTGGATCCTGGTAAGCTCGGGGATCGGGAGTGCGTCCCCACGCTTCGAGTAATTGCGAACCGACTTCTCGCGCACGGTCGTCGCTGCCATCCACTACCTCGCGATGGTGTCACCGCCGCAGTCGTGGCCAAGGTGACCGCGGCGTGGTGTGTGTCTGATATGGACTCGCCAGCCCGTGATGCCCATTTTGCGTCCGGCGTAACCGATGAGTCTAGGACGCGCCGATTCGAGCTGGCGACTTTCGCGCGTGCCAATCAAGCCAGAAGTTCAAAAATTTCTGGCGATCACCACGCAAAGATGCGAACAGTACCCAAACTTATTCCGCTGTCACCTTGTCGGCGTTCTTGAGGTGCCGCTCGAAGAAGTCCACCAGGGCGGGGTGTGCCCGCCGGATCAGGGCGGCGTCTACGGGGTCGGCGGGGCTGTAGGGCGTGCCGGAGATCGAGTGCCCGGCCTCGGATGAGACGATGGCGACGGTCTCGAGGCCCTCGGCGTCGCGGCGCTCTTTGATGTTGCGGGCCATGCCGCCGGAGTCCCAGACGTTGTCCTCGTCGCCGCCGGAGACGAAGACGGGGGCAGCGATGTCCTCGACGCGGATGCGGGCCGACTCGACGCGGTCGGGGTTCGCCAGGCGGCCGGCGTCGTGGGGGAGGCGGATGCGGACGGCCTGGCCTCGGGCGCGTTTGGCGAACTCCGCGCCCATGCCCAAGTAGGGCACGAAGGGGAGCGGCTCGCCCTTGTAGGAAAAGGAGCTGCGGGCATCGCCGCCCCCCCACCCCTCCCAGATGACATCGCTCGGGACGATCGCCGCGATCGCCGCGAAGCCCTCGATGCGTGACGCGCCCGCCAGGGCCATCTCCGCGCCCTTCGAGACGCCCAGGATGCCGATGCGGCTGGCGTCGATGTCGTCCCGGGCCGCGAGGAAGTCGCGGACGGACCCGAGGCGATCGATCGGGATGTCGGCGAACGCGCGCGGCAGCCCCGGGATCTGCTGCGGCTGATCGCCCCAGGCGGGCGAGTAGTACGGCAGCCCGACCACGGCATAGCCGCGGGAGGCCCACCGCGGCGCGAGATCGCGCGCGGCCGAGTCGTTTCCTTCCGACCCGCCGAGCACGATGATGGCGGGGCGCGGCGATGGCGCGTGGTCGAGCGGCGTGAGCAGGAACGCGCCGGGATGGTCTTCGCCGAGCAGCGTTCGATCGGTCTCGATGGTCGAGCGTGCGAGGACGATGTGGGTCGTGTCGTCGGCGATGCCGTCGAGGTCGGCGTCGAGGTTGATGCGCACGGTGCGCCAGCCCATGCTCCGCAGGGGGTCTTCGTCCTCGAGCGCCGGATCGGCGGGCGAGGCGGTGACGGTTTGGAAGAGATGCTGCTCGCCCGGCGAGGTCCACGGGGCGGCGATCGGCGCGTCGCGCGATGGATCGATGTCGCCCGCGGCTGAGACGCGGTAGAGCGCGGCCGAGGCGTAGAGCGCATCTTGGCGAGAGCTGTAGCGCTCGGCGGTGACCAGCGCATGCGTGCCGGGCTCGAGGCCGTCGAAGCGCAGGCCGATGCGGTCGCCCTCGAGGACGGTGTCCGCGACGGTCGAGATGGACTGGGCCGACACCGACGCACTCGCAGCAGCGACGGCGACGAACATGGCCCAGGCGGTTGCCCGGGACTTGGCGGGGGACCGGGCGGGTGGCATGAATTGTGGCATGGCGGGGGACCTCGCGCGGTGTGTGCGGATGGCTTCGGCGTGCGTCCCCGGGTGTGGATGCAGTATGGCCGACGCGTTGCGCGCGATGTGGCGTGGCGCATGAAAAACCGCCCGTCGCGATGACGGGCGGCTCGTGTGCTTCGGTTGCGAGGGATGCCTGATTAGGCGAGCTCGACCTCGGCGCCCAGCTCCTTGAACTGCTCGGCGAGCTTCTCGGCGTCCTCCTTGGGGAGGGCTTCCTTGATCTTGGAGGGGAGGTTGTCGGCGAGCTCCTTGGCCTCCTTGAGGCCGAGGCCGGTCGCCTCGCGGATGACCTTGATGACCTTGATCTTGTTGCCGCCATCGCTCTTGAGCATGACGTCGAACTCGGTCTTCTCCTCGGCTGCGGCGGCCTCGCCACCACCACCACCGGCCATCATGACGGCGCCGCCGGCGGCGGCCTCGATGCCGTAGGCATCCTTCATGTAGTCACCGAGGTCGACGGCCTCCTTGAGGGAGAGCTCGGCGAGCTTGTCGCCGAGGTCCTTGATCTTTGCGTCGAACTCTTTGGTTGCTGCTTCGTCGGACATTGCTGTTCTCGTTTCTATCTTCGCCGCTCGCGCGTGCGGGTGGCGATCAGTCTGCTTCCGAGAGGGGCCGAACCGTTCGGCGCTTTAACCCCGAGCGAGTGCTCACGGGGCCAGTCGGATGCGTTGGCTGTTTCCTGATCTGTGTCACGCCGCGCGAGCCGGCGTGAAGGGTTGGGTCACGCCGCGCGGGCCGGCGTGAGGGGGAACTGGTTAGTTGATCTTGGAGATGGTCTCGCCGGCCTCGAGCTTCTCTTCGATCGCCTTGACGACGCCGAGGAGTCGGCCGCCGGGGCCCTTGATGGCGCCGACGAGCTTGCGTCCGGGGGAGACGATGAGGGTGACCGCCTGGGCGATCGCCTCGTCGCGGGTGGGGAACTTGCTGAGTCGCTCCACGCCGTCGGCGCCGGCGAAGAGCATTCCGTCGAGGACGGCGCCCTTGAGCTCGACGTCGGGGTAGTCCTTGGCGATGTTGTTGACGATCTCGCGTGCGACATCGACGACGGTCTCGCCGCCGTAGGCGAGCGCGGTGGAGCCGGTGAGGATCTCGCCGAGGGGGGCGAGGTCGGTGTCGGCGAAGGACTGGGCGAAGAGGTTGTTGCGGATGACGGTGACGCGGATTTCCTTGTCACGGAGCCGGCTGCGGATGTCGGTGGTGCCGGCGGCGTCGATGCCTCGGATGGAGATCGCGACGGCGTCGGTGTTGTCGCCGAGGAGGTCGCGATACTCACGCATCATGATTTCTTTGACGGGGCGTGACATGGGCTTAGCCCTCCTTGCCTGAATCGTCGGCGTAGGCGATCTCGACGCTGGGCGTCATGGATCCGCTGACGGCGATCTTCTTGATGTACTGACCCTTGGCGGCCTGGGGGCGTGCCTTCTCGATGGTCTCGATGAAGTGACGCAGGTTGTCGGCGAGCTTGGCATCGTCGAACGACATCTTGCCGAAGACCGCGTGGACGTTGCCGGCCTTATCGGTGCGGTACTCGACCTTGCCCGCGACGTAGTCCTTGACCGCCTCGGCGACCTTGGGGGTCACGGTACCGGCCTTGGGCGAGGGCATGAGGCCCTTGGGTCCGAGGACGCGGCCGAGCTTGGAGATCACACGCATCATGTCGGGGCTTGCGATCGCGACGTCGAAGTCGAAGAAGCCGCGCTCGATGTCCTCGACGAGCTGCTCGCCGCCGGCCTTGATGGCGCCGTTGGCGAGTGCTTCCTTCGCGACGTCGGGCTGGCAGAAGGCGATGACGCGCTTGGTCTTGCCGATGCCGTGGGGCAGCGAGACCGAGCCGCGGATCATCTGGTCGGCGTGCTTGACGTCAACACCCAGGAACATGGCGACCTCGACGGACTGGTCGAACTTGGGCGCCTTGAACTTCTTGAGGTGGCTGACGGCCTTCTCGAGCTCGAGGGGCTCGGTGGGCTGGAGGGCGAGGTTTGCGGTGGTGCGCTTGTTGAACTTCGGCATTACTGACCCTCCACCACAACGCCCATGGACCGGGCGGTGCCTGCGATGATGCGAGCGGCGGCGTCGATGGAGCCGGCGTTGAGGTCCTTGCCCTTCTCCTCGGCGATCTTCTTGCACTGGTCGAAGGTGATGGTGCCGACCTTCTTCTCGTGCGGCTCGCCAGAGCCCTTGTCGATGCCGGCGGCCTCCTTGATGAGGACGCTCGCGGGCGACGACTTGACCTCGAACTCGAAGGAGCGGTCGTTGTAGACCGTGATGACGCAGCCGACGACCTTGCCGCCGAGCTGGGCCGTCGCGGCGTTGAACTGCTGGATGAACTGACCCGGGTTGACGCCGGCACCACCGAGCGCGGGGCCCAGCGGAGGCGCGGGGGTGGCGGTGCCACCGGGCGCCATGATCTTCAGCACATTGATAACTTCTTTTTTGGCCATGGAATCCTCCACCTGCCACGGCCCCGGTGC
>CAYQAD010000157.1:4643-6268 GCA_964415125.1 uncultured Phycisphaeraceae bacterium
GCATGTCAGCCACGCCCCACCTGAAGAGCTCGGTGTCCACCCTCGCCAACGCCCACAGGCCTTGCCTGGCGATGGCGGTGACTCTCACCCCCACCGTGGACATGGAGGGGGAGTGCGAGGCGTCGGTCGAGTCGACGCTCGAGTCGGTGACGGTGAGCGATCTGGCGACGGCGCTGGCGGCGATGAAGTACGCGCATGCCCTGACGTGCCAACGGCTTGCCGACGAGCTGGACATGCCCATCAACACGCTGATGAACCACATCAACGAGGAATACAACGCGATGCAGGCCCGGGACCTGGAGCTGTAGGTGCCGACGCAGGACACCCCGGGCGGCGGGCGAGTTCGGCGTGTGTTTGTGCATCTGGCTATCGCGGCGGTCGTTTCGATCGCGGCGGGAGCGGCTGTGTGGTTCGGCGGGCGGGCGTGGGTAGTTGCGAGCACGGTTGCGTTTGAGATTGAGACCGCCGAAGGGCCGGAGGCTGAGACTGCGGATGCGGCATCGGCGAACGACGGCGCGACCGGCTGGGGCGCAGGCGTGTGGGCGCTGGCGTGGGGGCCCGGCTGGGGCGAGGCGACGGCGGACCGGGCGTGGTTTCGCCCTGCGGCCTGGCCGGCCCGCGGACAGACGCTCCGCATCGAGGCCGAGGGCCGGGTCCGCGTCTCGCGGGTGGCTGTTGGTGGGGGCGAACGCCTCGGGCGACCCGCGTCGGTCGATCTGGTCGCGGAGTGGCGCGGCATGGAGGGCGATGCCTGGTGGCCCGCGCCGGGCGGCGGGCTGGCGTGCGGCCGACGGGGCGGTGTGCTCCAACTCGACGTGCCGATGGGCGGGCCGGCGGTTGTTGATCTTGAGATTGGTAAGGATGCGTCGGCCCGGCTCGTACTCGGCGGCGGGGATGTTGTCGCGCGTGAATCGGGGCGGGTTGTTGTCGAGCCGGGCGCACTCGATGGCGGCTTGCGGGCGGCTGTTCGGATGCGGGTGCCGATCGATGCGGGTGCGCTGCGCGTGGAGGGCGCGGGGCGCTTCACGGTGCCAGACGCCGTCGTTGAACGCGGGGTGTTCGGCGTGGGGGTGCAGCGGGTTGTGCTCGACGGGCGCGTCGAGGGCGGCGACGCGGTTGGCATGACCGGCGATCTTGCGTGGACCTTGCGCGCTCACGTCGCGGGCATCGGCGTGCTGGCGGGCGGTGTGTTCGGCGTGATGGCCGTTGGCATACTCGGATCGTGTGCCGTGATGAGTCGGTGGGTGCGGCGGGTGCCGATGGTCGTGTGGGTCGTCCTCGCGGCGGTGGCGGCGCGCGTCGTCGCGACGTGGGGCTGGCCGACGGTCG
Source organism: uncultured Phycisphaeraceae bacterium (assembly GCA_964415125.1). Classification (GTDB taxonomy): domain Bacteria; phylum Planctomycetota; class Phycisphaerae; order Phycisphaerales; family UBA1924; genus CAYQAD01. The sequence goes on from CAYQAD010000157.1 coordinate 5,973, forward strand.
TGTTCGACCATGACTCGATCCACTACCTCACGCTCGGGCAACTGCTCGCCGAGGGCGGATGGCGCGAGGGGTGGATCGCCTCGCGAGCGCCCGGGTATCCCGCGCTACTTGCGCTCTTCACCGGCGACGACGGCGGGCTCGCGGCTCGGGCGCTGGTGCTCGCGCAGCACGCGATGGGCGCGGCGACCGCCGCGCTGGTGTGCGTCGGAGCGACGCGGCTGGCGAAGACGCTGGGCGACGCGCGATGGGCACGGCCCGCGGGTCTTGCGGCGGGGCTGATGATCGCCCTCGATCCG
>CAYQAD010000158.1:0-6257 GCA_964415125.1 uncultured Phycisphaeraceae bacterium
CTGGCGGCCGGGAAACTATGTCAGCGAGTTTTCCGATCTGAACGGCGCGAGTGATCGGCCGCCTTGGGATGCCGCGGCGAGGCAGGCGATCGACATCATTCGCAGGCGGTCGGGGCGACTTGACTTTGGGCCTGTGCCGAGCGGGTGGATCCCGCACGTGCGCTACAGCCACCTCGCCCTGCTCGACTACACATCCGACGTGTTGCCGGACCCGGTCGTGCACTGCCCGGAAGACAAGCTGCTGATCGGATTCGCACGCGACCCCGTTGCGTTCAGTAATGGTCAGGCCGATGGCCAGTCGCCGACCGCTTTCCAGCCACGTGGAAGCAACACGGCGCTCGCGTACAGCGCGAGCTACCAGGCAACGACCGGCGCGTTTGACCGCAATCAGAGTGTCGACCTACGCGGCCTGCCGTCGAGCCCGCTGGTGCAACGCAGGCTGTACCCACTGACCACGTTCGTGGTGCCGGCCAACGAGAGGGCAGAGCTCGGGCCCACGCGGACCACCAGCGTGACGTTCCCGGCGAACAAGGTGCACCTCAGCGATATCACGCCGGGTCATGGCAAGACCGAGACTTTCTACAACTATGACGGCGCGACGCAGCCCTTGCTGTTCTTCGATGCGTCGGTTCGGACACTCGACGCCGCGGATTCGAACCCCGGCTGGCTGCCGAACGCACCGCAAGAAACCGACGTCCGCAAGGTGGTTGGTCGCGACGAGCCACCATTTCCCGTTCGCTTCAACTGGACACGCGGCGGCCTCCGCGGCATCGACTTCGGGGCCGAGGAGATCGACACGGGTCAGCCTCGCGGCTGAGGCGTCAGGTCGCAAAGAGCTGCCCGTCGTCTGCGAAGGCCTTGAACTCCAGCGCGTTTCCGGACGGGTCGCGGAAGAACATGGTGGCCTGCTCGCCCGGCTCTCCCTCGAAACGCACGTAGGGCTCGATGACAAACGCCACCCCGGCCGCCCGCACGCGATCCGCCAGCGCGTGCCAATCCGCCATCTGCAGCACGACGCCGAAATGCGGCACGGGCACGCCGTGCCCATCCACCGCGTTGATCACTTCCGCAGGCTTCGGGTTTCCGATGTCGCGGGGTGCGAGGTGCGCCACGATCTGATGGCCAAAGAGATCGAAGTCGATCCAGTGATCGCTGCTCCGTCCCTCGCGACAGCCCAGCGTCTGGCCGTAGAACGCGCGGGCTTGATCAAGGTCATGCACAGGAAACGCGATGTGGAAGGGGCGTGGCATGCAGGGAGCGTATCGCACGTCGTAGGGTTGCTGTCCATCGACTTCGGGGTCAGATGTCAACGATGAGCAGGTCGTCTTCTTTGCCTAACTCACCGAGCAGCCGGCCCGTTGAGCTCCACGCTGCGGAGTCGCCCGCGCAAACAAAGCCCTCGGCGGGGCCTACCGCGTTGATCAGTAGGGTTGCGACTCCGTGCCGGGCTGCGAATGCTGCCAAGGAGCTCCGGGCTGCCTCGACACCATCCGCGTGCTTCGCAACGCTCGCGGCGTACACCGTGGCCCCTCGGCCGATTGCAGCCAAGCCATGGACGGGTTGCATTGCCTCGTAGCAGATAGCGGGTGCGATGTGGTGCCCGTCGATTGCGATGTCATGGATCAGCCTGCCGGGCACGAAATGAGGCAGTTCACTAGCATGCAACATCTGCTTGGCGTAGGTCGCAGGCGCGTGGCGAGGTTGGTAGATCAGCATGCCGATCTGAACGCCGTCGGCAGCCTGCAAAGGCATGCCGGCGCAGACGGCAATACCAAAACTCTGGCTCGCAGTTTGCAACGCGGCAAACGCCGAGTCGTTTGCATGCCGTGCGTCTCGGCCCGCGATGCTGGGCCTGTACCCGGTCAATGAAAGCTCTGGAAACAGGATAAGGTCACACGACTGCGTCGCGGCCTGCCCGATCAGATCACAATGCCTGCTGATATTTGCCTGGACGCTGCCAGTTGATCGATACTGCGCGAGACAAACTCTCATGGACTGCCCTCCCGGCGGGCCGCCGAAGATCATCGCGATCAAATGCCGGAGGGGGGACTCGAACCCCCACTCTGTTTCCAGAAGCGGATTTTGAATCCGCCGCGTCTGCCAATTCCGCCACTCCGGCGTGGGGTCTGAGTGTATCCAAGGCGGGTTTGGGTCGCGTCGGAGCCCCGCGATGCGGTCGGCGGACGGCGAAAGGTGGGGGGTGTGGTCGCGGCATCGTGTAGCATGGCGTGCCAAAAGGCCGAGCGTGGGGAGGGGGCGGTGAAGGATGAATGCAGCCAAGCCGGTGCGACGGATCGCGGGGATGTTCCTCCGGGACGTCTGACTCAGTTGCTCGCGTCGGCGCGTGAGGGCAACGCGGAGGCTGAGGCGGACGTTATTCGCCTTGCCTACGACGAACTCCGGCGCCTTGCCGGGCACGTCGCGGGCGGGCAGAAGGCGGGCGTGCTTCGCCCGACATCGCTGATTCACGAGGCGTGGCTAAAGCTGCACGGCAAGTTAGACGGTGTGCACGACCGGGAGCATTTTTTCGCCCTCGCCGTTCGGGCGATGCGACAGATCCTCGTCGACGAGGCGAGGGCGCGAAAGCGTGTGAAGCGGGGTGGACAAGCCACGCTGGTGTCCATCTCGCACGAGGGTGATGTGCGGGCCGACCGCGACGCGCGGGCCAGCGTCGACGTTGACGTGGAGGTGCTTGCCGAAGCGCTCGCGGAGCTTCGTGGCAAGTTTGCGAGGCACGCCGCGGCATTTGAGCTGCGCGTCTTGGGCGGTTTGACGTACACCGAGATCGGCGAGCACCTTGGTCTGTCCGAGAGCACCGCCCGCGGAGATGTGCAGTTCGCGCGGGCGTGGTTGCTCGCCAAGGTCGATGGAGGCGGTGATGCCTGATCGTCCCTCGGAAGATCTGCCGGAGCTGTTTGCTGAGCTGATCGCCTTGCCGGAGGATGATCGAGCCGCCGCGATCGAACGGATGGCAGGGGGCGATGGCGAGTTGCGCACCCAGCTCCACCGGATGCTGGCCGCCGATGCAGCGGTCGCCGAGGGTCGCCATCCGCTGGGTGAGAGTGCGATTGAGGCTCGTGCGCGTGAGGCCGAGGCCGCGACGGGGCTGCTCGAGGCCGGCGCCGAGTTCGCGGGTTACGAGATCGTGCGTGCGCTGGGTCGCGGCGGAATGGGGGAGGTCTACCTGGCGAGGCAGGATCGGCCTCGGCGAGACGTGGCGCTCAAGGTCGTGCGTGCTGGGCTGGCGTCGGACCGTGCCGCACGCCGCTTCGAGTTCGAGACCGAAACACTCGGCCGGCTGCGTCACCCGGGCATCGCGCAGGTGTACGCGGCGGGCGTGCATGAGCGTCGGCCGTACTTCGCGATGGAGTACATCGACGGCCCGACCATCACCGAGCATGCCGAGACGAACCGCCTCAATGCGCGGCAGCGGCTTCGGCTTGTCGCTCAGGTTGCATCGGCGGTGCAGCATGCCCACCAGCAGGGCATCGTGCATCGTGACCTCAAGCCGGACAACATCCTCGTCGCGAATGCGGGCGGCAGTGGCGGCGCCCAGCCGAAGGTCCTCGACTTCGGCATTGCAAAGGCAACCGACGCGGACGTCAATCGCGTGACGATGGAGACGGACATCGGCCAACTGGTCGGGACGATCCCGTACATGTCGCCCGAGCAGGCCGGAGGCGATCCAACCGCGATCGATGCCAGATCCGACGTATACGCGCTCGGGGTGCTCGCCTTCGAGCTGCTGGCCGGGCGATTGCCCCATGATCTGTCCGACAAGCTGATGCTCGAGGCGGTGCGGATGATCCGTGAGGATGAACCCTCACGGCTGAGTTCGTTCGATCGCTCGTTGCGCGGCGATGTGGAGACGATCGTTGCCAAGGCGCTCGAGAGAGACCCCGCGCGCCGGTACGACTCCGCGGCGTCGCTGGGGTCGGACATCGAGCGGTACTTGGCCGAGGAGCCGATCGCCGCGCGGCCCGCGAGCACCTGGTATCAGCTGCGGAAGTTCAGCCGCCGCAATCGCGTTCTGGTTGGTGGTGTTGCCGCCAGCTTTGTGATGCTCTCGGGCGGGGTCGTTGGAACGACGACGTTTGCGGTGCAAGCGAACGCGGCGCGTGCTGCCGAGGCCGAGGCGTTGGCGGTGCAGACCGCGGCGCTTGGCGAGGCGTCGGCGGCTCGTGACGAGGCCGCAGATGCGCTGGCGCTCGAGCGGGAGCGGTCCGAGCAGCTCGTGGAGGTTGCGGACTTCTACAACGACCAGTTCCTGGCGCTGGACCCGGTCGAGCTTGGTGCGGACTTGAAGTCGGCGGTGCTTCTCGCGTTGCCCGCGGAAGATGCCAAGGCTGTCGCCGCGTCGCTCCAGACGGTGAACTTCGTTGACGTTGGCGCGAGGTCGCTCGCGAGTTCGGTCTTCGATCCGGCGCTCGAGGTCATTGCAACACGGTACGCCGACCAGCCGCTGGTGCAAGCGTCGCTGCTGCAGTCGGTGGGGCGTGCGCTTGGTCGGCTTGGACTTTGGCTCGAGGCGATTGATCCGCTTGAGCGAGCGTTGGAGATTGCAGAGGGCGAGCTCGGTCGCGAGGCGGTCTTCGTCATGACGGTGCGCCAGAATCTCGGGAGGGCATTGTGGCTTCTCGGCGAGAACAAGCGTGCAGAGGAAAAATTCCGCGAGGTGCTGGAGCAGGCGCTCCAGGCACAGGGGCCGGACGGCGAGCTGACCTTGCTTGTGCAAAGTAATCTGGCGTCCGCGCTCCTGTCGCAGGGCAAGAGCGACGAAGCCGAGGCGCTCTTCGCCGAGGTGCTCGCGCGGCGGGAGGCAGTGTTGGGCGATCTCGATCCCGACACGATCTCATCGATCAACAGCATGGGTGGAATGCGGTACCAACGTGGTGACTACGAAGCCGCTGCGCCGCTATTCCGCGCGGCGTGGCTCGCGTACAAGCCCTTGATTGGTGAGGACGACCCGCGGACGCTTGACGCGCTGAACAACTACACGGCCGCGCTGGTGTTGACGGGTCGCGTCGAGGAGGCCGAGCCGCTCGCGGTCGAGTTGCTCGAGGCGAGCCGGAGGACGCTCGGGGACGCACATCCCGACACCGTGAGCGCGATGAACACGCTCGCGGGGGTGTATCGCGGCCAGGGCAAGCGTGAAGAGGCGCTCGGTTTGTACGACACGATTGTCGCGGTGATGACCGGAGTCGTCGGGCCGGATCACCCGAACGTGATCATGACGCATTGCAACGTGGCGCTGTTGCATCTGGAGCTCGAGCGCGTCGATGAGGCGGCCGCGGCAGTGGAGCGGGCAACCGCCGGCGCGGATGCGGCCTTTCCGCCGGGGCATCCGCTGCGGGGCAAGGTGCTTGAGATGGAGTCACGCGTCGCGCTCGAGCGGGCTGAGTATCCGGCGGCTTCGGCTGCGGCGCTCGAGGCACACGAGTTGCTCGCCAGAGGTATGGGGCCGGAGCATCCGATGACGATCGGCGTCGTTGATCTACTCGTTTCGGTGTACGAGGCGTGGGACGAGGCCGACCCGGACGCGGGGCACGACGCGTCGGCAGCGGAGTGGGTTGAACTGCTCCCGCCGGAGTAGCGTCGCGGGTTGATGTGCAGCTCGGGTTGATGTGCAGCTCGGGTTGATGTGCAGCGAAGTTCGGATGCGGCCGAGACGCATGGAAAGAAACGCCGCGTGGATGGGGTCCACGCGGCGTTCCAAGGAGCTGGATCACGCAGGGTGTGCCCCGTGTGTCCCGCCTGCCTTTAGGTGACGGCCGGAGGTGCGGCCGCATGGAGGTGCGACAGGCTCACGCCGTGGCGTGACGCCGGCGAGCAAGCGCCAGGCCGCCGAAGCAGCCCGCCCCGATGATCATCGGCCACGCCAGCGAGGCGTGGGCCGATGTGGAGCCGGACTTGAGCGCGTCGAGCTGCGACTCGAGCATGTCGATCCGCGTCTGCTGCTCGCGGAACGCCTCGACGGCAAGGGCCTCGAAGCCGCGAATGGTGACGCGCTTGTAGCCGTCCTCGGCGTCCCAGACCCAATCAGGGATGACCGCTTCGACGTCCTGGGCAATGAAGCCCGTGCGCACGCCGGAAAGCTCGCCGATGCCCTCGGCGTCCTTGTACTCGTAGTTGACACCCTTGAGCTTCAGCAGCGTGTCGAGCGATCCTTGGAGCGGCACGATGTTCTTCTTGAGTCGCACGTCGGAGGTGTTGGCCCAGGAGCCGCCGCCGGGCTTGCCGGCGTCGCCCTGCTGGAG
>CAYQAD010000159.1:0-4901 GCA_964415125.1 uncultured Phycisphaeraceae bacterium
AGACCATGCAGTCCTTGAGGGTCGCGTCGATGTCGTGGTCGCGGTGGAGGCGGTGGTGGACGACCTCGATGTTGTCCACCAGACAGATGAACACGTCCGGGTCGAGCTTTTCCATTTGGTCGAAGTCGAACGCTGCGAAGAGCCCGTGCCGCCAGCGGAAGGTCGCGTGCGTGTTGACGATCATGTGCTCGTGCTGCGGGGCCTCGGAGATGACATCCTTGAAGGCTGCCCGGCGGAGCGAGGAGAGCCGGCTCCAGGGCAGGTCGAGGATGCGCCCGGGCTTCACGTCCCGCGCCTCGTCGTACATGATGTCGCCGATGTTGTAGAGCTTGACGGTCTCGCCCTGTCCGCCCGCGAAGTCGACCACCCCCTGGAGGTAGTCCTTCTTGTCCATGCCCACCTGACCGGTCACCACCGCACGCATCGCCAGCCTCCTTCGCCGAGACCCCCGCCCACACAGCCGGATGCCGTAGCAGCGGGGCCCAAACTCTAGCGCGGGCCGACCCGCGACCCCGCCGCCCACCTTTCTATAGTGGCCACCCCGACCAACCGCCCCTCCGGCCCGTGCTCCGGGCCGCCTTCAGCCAAGGACCCACACCATGCCCGTGCTCGTCGACGCGTCCACCAAGGTCATCTGCCAAGGCATCACCGGCTCCTTCGGCGCCACGCACACCAAGGGCTGCTTCAACTACGGCACGAAGATGGTCGGGGGCGTCACGCCCAACAAGGGCGGCACCAAGGACGCCAACGGCCTGCCCATCTTCAACACCGTCCGCGAGGCCGTCGACGCGACCGGCGCCACCGCGACGATGATCTTCGTCCCCCCCGCCTTCGCCGCCGACGCGATCCTCGAGGCGATCGACGCGGGGCTCACCCTCATCTGCGCGATCACCGAGGGCGTGCCCGTGCTCGACATGGTCCGCGCCCGGGCCGTGCTCGACCAGGTCAACCTCGAGCGCAAGGCCGCCGGCGAGCAGGCGATCGTGCTCATCGGCCCGAACTGCCCCGGCGTGATCACCCCAGGTCCCAAGACCGGCTCGGGTGAGAGCGGCAGCGACCCGTACACCAACGCCGGGTGCAAGATCGGGATCATGCCCGGCTACATCCACACGCACATCAGCGAGGCCAAGGCCGGCAAGGCCGTCGGCATCGTCAGCCGATCAGGCACCCTCACCTATGAGGCGGTCTGGCAGACCTCGAACCTCGGGCTCGCCCAGAGCACCTGCATCGGCATCGGCGGCGACCCGGTCCGCGGGCTCGACCACATCGAGTCGATCAAGCTCTTCGAGGCCGACCCCGACACCCACGGCATCCTCATGATCGGCGAGATCGGCGGCACGGACGAAGAAGAGGCCGCGGCCTACATCGCCGAGCACGTGACCAAGCCCGTCGCCGGCTTCATCGCCGGCCAGACCGCGCCCCCCGGCAAGCGCATGGGCCACGCCGGCGCGATCATCTCGGGCGGCGAGGGCAGCGCCGACACCAAGATCGAGGCGCTCAAGAAGGCCGGCGCCGCCGTCGCCATGAGCCCCGCCGACATGGGCCGAGCCATGGCCGAGGCGATGGGGCTCTGAGCGCTCCATGCCGGACCGAGCAAGCGACCCAGTGAGTGAGCGTGTGATCGAGCGGGCGCGACTGCTCGTGGCGTGCGCCGACGCGACGGGCGTGGTCGCGGCCGTTGCGGGGTTCCTCGCCGACCACGGCGCCAACATCCTCGAGGCCGACCAGCACACCGACCCTGACACTCGACAGTTCTTCATGCGCGTCGAGTTCGAGACCGCGGGGCTCCGCATGGGGCTCGATGCGCTCGCCCAAGACTTCGGCATCATCGCGCGGAAGTTCGGGATGGACGCCCGCGTCGAGCCCGCCCGCCGGCGCCGCGTCGCGGTGCTCTGCTCCAAGCAGACCCACTGCGTCGCCGACCTGCTGTGGCGCGCGACCACCGACGAGCTCGAGGCCGAGCTGGCGATGGTCGTGAGCAACCACACCGACGCCCAGCCCTTCGCGGCCCAGCTCGGCGTGCCCTTCCACCACCTGCCCGTCACGCCCGAAACCAAGGACGCCCAGCACGCAGCGATCCTCAAGCTGCTGATCGACGCGGAGATCGAGCTCGTGGTGCTCGCGCGGTACATGCAGGTCGTGCCGCCGAGCTTCGTCGAGGCGTTCGGCGACCGGATCATCAACATCCACCACTCGTTCCTGCCCGCCTTCGCCGGCGCGAGGCCCTACCACCAGGCGTTCGCCAAGGGCGTGAAGCTCATCGGCGCGACGGCGCACTACGTCACCGCCGAGCTGGACGAGGGCCCGATCATCGCCCAGCAGACCGAGCCGGTGACGCACCGCGACGCCGTGGCAGACATGGTCCGCACCGGGCGCGACCTCGAGCGCGTCGTGCTCGCGCGTGCGGTCCGGCTGCATCTGGCGGGCAAGGTGCTGGTCCACGCGGGGCGGACGATCGTGTTCGACTAGCCGGGGCGCGCCGCATCGAGTGCAACCGACGTCCAGCCCATCTGCACCCAGTCTCCAACTAGTCTCCAACCAATCTCCAACTGGGGTGTAACGCCCGCCCCGCTCCGCTTGCCGGCATGACGCGTCGGGCGGACCGTTGTTCCAACACATGACCCGCGACACCGCCACATCCCCGCGCACGCCCTTGCACCAGCAGACGGGCAAGGCCGACCCCTTCGACTCGCCCGAGCAGGAGGCGGCGCTGAATCTTGTCCGCACCGAGGCGGTGCTGTCGCGCTTCATGACGCGTCTTTTCAAGCCGCTCGGCCTGACCGAGTCGTCGTACAACCTGCTCCGCATCCTCCGCGGCGCCGCCCCCGATCGGCTCCGCTGCTCGGACATCCGCGACCGCATGGTCGTGCCCGTTCCCGATGTCACCCGCCTGGTCGACCGCCTCGAAGTGCGCGGGCTGGTCGAGCGGCACACCGACGCGGTCGACCATCGCGTCGTGCGCGTGTCCATCACCCGCAAGGGCCGCCAGCTGCTCGAGCGCCTCGACGCCCCGCTGTTGCAGATGCACGCCGACCAGCTTGGGCATCTCTCGCCCAAAGAGCTCGCACAGCTCAGCGCCCTGCTCACCAAAGCCCGAAGCCCGCACGAGCCCGACGACGTGTAACGCTCCCTCCACACCCGCGCCGCCGCGGTGACCAACGCCTCGGCGGGACTGTCCAATGGGCATATAGTTGTTCAAACAAACAAATGCAGGGCGGGCCCGCCCGCGAGGCCGCGAAGAGGCACAAAGGAGGTCGATCGTGACAGGCCAAACCCAAACCCAAACCCGAGCCCAAACCCAAGCCAAGACCCAGACCCAGTCCCAGCCCCAAGTTCAGGCCGCGTCCCACACCCCCGCGCAGCCCGCGGGCGCCGCAGCCGTTGAGGTCCGCCGGGCCGAGACCCGCGGCACGACGCAGATCGGCTGGCTCGACTCGCGGCACTCCTTTTCGTTCGGTCGATACGTCGATCGCTCTCGGCCGGGCTTCGGCAACCTCCGCGTCATCAACGACGATCGCGTCGCCCCCTCCGGCGGCTTCCCCGAGCACCCGCACCGCGACATGGAGATCCTGTCGTGGGTCGTCGAGGGCGAGCTGCGCCATCAGGACAGCACCGGCGCCGGCCACACCGCGACCCGCGGCACGCTGCAAGCAATGACCGCGGGCTCAGGCGTCACCCACTCGGAGTTCAACCCCTCGAGCACCACGCCCGTCCGCTTCCTCCAGATCTGGATCATCCCCGAGCGCGAGGGCCTCGAGCCCAACTACCGCCAGCGCGACTTCTCGGCCGACATCAACGGCGCGCTCGTGCCAATCGCGACACCGACGGGGGAGCGCGACTCGCTGACCATCCACCAGGACGTCCGCGTGCTCGCCACGCGGCTGGACACGCAGCAGTCGGTCGCGCACACGTCGGCCCCCGGGCGCACCGCGTACGTGCAGATCGTCCGAGGCAGCGCCGCCGTCGCGGGCGAGCAGGTCGCCGAGGGCGACGCGGCGATCGTGCGAAGCGCCGAGGCGTTCGACATCACCGCGAACGCTGCGGGCGTCGAGGCGTTGGTCTTCGATCTGGTCGAGTAGCAGAGCGTCCCGTCGTCACACGTCAACGAATCGGCATACACATCCATTACATCAGCGCACACGCACGTGCAGAAACGAGGCATCCCGATGGGCAACGCACAGACCACAACCGACCTCAACGCGGCCGTCGCCGACCTGATCGAGCACATGCAGACCGGCAAGATCCTCGAGGGCTTCGACCGCTACTACGGCGACGACGTGATCATGCAGGAGAACGCGGGCGAGCCCCACGTGGGCAAGTCGGCCAACCGAGAGCGCGAGCAGCAGTTCCTCGCGTCCGTGAAGGAATGGAAGGCGCTGAACGTCTCGGCCACCGCCACCCGCGGCGACACGAACGACGGCGTCGCCTTCATCGAGTACGACTTCGACTTCATCAACACCGAGGGCAACCACGTCCGCTACGAGCAGGTCTCGGTGCAGACGTGGAAGAACGGGCAGATCGCCAAGGAGCGCTTCTACTACAACCCGGGCTGATTGACGCCAGCGTCCACGCTCCGATATCCCCTCATCGCCCGCTGCGCCCCACCCCACGCCGCCGACCGGTCCACGGACCGCAGGCGACGGGCGCAGCGGGGGTTTCTCGTGGGGCTGGTGCGTTGCGCACACGCGGTCCAAAAAGGTGCGAGCGGCAATCACGCGGCCGAATGGGGGAGGGAGGCCAGGCATGATCGCCGCCCGCGGGGGTGGCTCTGGGATGTGCGCTCTACAGGTAGATGCGCGAAGCGGGCAATGGTTCCCTCGCCGATCGGCCCCGAATGTTGATTTTCTCGGACTCCCCCAACTGGGCGCACCAATCGGGTGACGCGGTCGGGCGGCCCAGTC
>CAYQAD010000159.1:5001-6256 GCA_964415125.1 uncultured Phycisphaeraceae bacterium
GTCGGGCGGCCCAGTCAGGTGGACCAGTCAGGCGCACGCCCCGCGGCCGGCCCGGTGGGTCGAGGCGCCCGGGATCGTTGACGCCGCGGGAAGCCGCCGGCGCAGGCGGCAGGGAGGCGGGCAGAAACCGTTTCGGCGGGCAAGTCCGTCCGGTGCCGAGCCGATAGCACCCGCTGCCGGGGCGGACGCAGCCCCGGGCTCGTACCAGACCAAAGCCAAACCGTTCCAGCATGAGGGAGTCCACGCGATGTCCACCGCAACCGCCGAGCAGCGCGCCAAGGCCGTCGATCAGGCCATCCGCGAGATCTCGCACATCGCCACGCTCCCCGAGGTGACGCTCAAGATCATCGAGCTCGTCGAGGACCCCTCCTCGACCGCCCAGGACCTCCACAACGTCATCTCGTCCGACCCGGCCCTGTGCTCGCGCATCCTCAAGGTCGTGAACTCATCGTTCTACGGCCTGCCCGGGCAGATCGCCTCGATCAACCGCGCGATCGTCCTCCTCGGGCTCAACGCGGTCAAGAACATCGCCATCGCCGCGAGCCTCGCCAAGCTCTTCCGCGGCGGCGATGTCACGCCCGCCTTCAACGCCAAAGACCTCTGGACGCACTGCAACGCGGTGGGCACCGCCGCCAAGATCATCGCCGACATGCTCCGCATCGGGAACTCCGATGAGGCATACCTCGCGGGCCTCACCCACGACATCGGCATCATGGTGATGATGCAGTACGACCGCTCGAAGCTGGCCGAGGTCATCGACATGACCGGCGCCGACCACGAGGGCGTGCCCGCCAACGACATGCTCGACATCGAGCTCCGCATCTTCGGCGCCACCCACGAGGATTTCGGCCAGGCCCTCTGCAAGAAGTGGAAGTTCCCGGACGTGTTCACCCACGTCACTGGGCGGCACCACCACCCCCTCGAGATGCCCTCCGACGCCCGCAAGGTCCCCTGCGTGATCTATGTCGCCGACCGCATCGCCGCCCGCATCGGGCAGGGCTTCCGCCTCGACCTGCCCACGAACGACATCGACCCCGCGGTGCTCGAGCACCTCAACATGACCGAGCATCAGGTCGAAGAAGTCACGAAGAAGGTCCAAGAGCACATGGAAGCTGAAGGCGCCCTGCCGCTCTAACCGATACTCCACGGTGTATCCCCGGCCCGGGGTACCACCGGCCCACATAAATATGTGGACCGGGCGTCCCGCGGCCGACATCCGACACACCCGGCCGCGGGTCTGAGGCCAACCGCCCCA
>CAYQAD010000160.1:0-6247 GCA_964415125.1 uncultured Phycisphaeraceae bacterium
GCGAGCTCGTCGGCGCGGCGGGCGAGGGTGTCGCGGGTGCTGGCGATGGGGGCGGCGATGGGCATGAGCGCGTCGCGGGCGGCGGCGGGCACGCGGGGCTCGGCGAGGAAGGCGTCGAGCTCGCGGGAGAGGACGGCAAGGTCGCGCGCGAGCGCTCGCATCGCCGAGGACGCGGCGGTGGCGGCGAGGTCCATGGGGGGCAGGTCGCTCGCCCCGATGCGCTGGCCGAGCAGCGTGCGCACGGTTGATGCGGCGGCGGTGGTCTGCTCGGCGTGGAGGCGGACGGCGGCGGCCCAGGCGTCGAAGGCGCGGCGAGAGGCGTCGTAGGTCGCGGGGTCGAGCTGGTCGCGGGCGGTGATGAGCGTGTCGGACCAGGAGGTGAGCGAGGCGGGGAGCGACTCGAGCTGATCGGCGGAGGAATCGAGTGTGCTCAGGCGCTGGGCGATCGACGCGGCTTCGCGGCTGGCGAGGCGGGTGAGCAGCGCGTCGAGGGCGGCGGGGCCTGCGGGGCTCGCGGTGTCGATGATGGAGGCGGTGAGCTGGGGCGAGCGGGCATCGAAGCGTTCGACGATGTCGACGATCTGCTCGCGGGCCCAGCGGTCGGCTGTCGTGAGGTCGGCGGCGAGGACGAGCTCGTGGGGCGCGGTCAGCGTGTCGAGCACGGCGGTGGTGCGCGGCGAGAGGCGGCTCTCGGCGGTGAGGGTCGCGTCGAGGCGCGGGGCGAGGCGGTCGGCGGCGCGGGTGGCGAGGATCGCGAGGGCGGTGGCGGCCAGCGCGAGGGCGAGGTGGGCGACGCGGTAGCGCAGGCGACGGCCTGACATGCGGTTGGTTGGAGTGCCGCTGGTTGGTTTGGTGTCGCTCACGGGTTGATCCTCCGCCGGGCGAGGGCGACGGTGGCGAGCACGAGCAGCCAGGCGGTCCAGATGATGAAGAAGGCGACGTGCTTGAGGTCGATGATGCCTCGGGCGAAGTCGGCGACGCGCGGGTTGATGGCGCTGGCGGCGAGCCAGGTGCTGGCGGGCTCGGGGAGGCGGGGGGCGAGCTGGGCGGTGCCGATGAGGTGGCCCACGGCGATGAGGAAGGCGGCGAGGAAGGCGAGGGTTTGGCTCGAGGTGCAGGCGCTGGTGAGTGTGCCGAGTGCGAGGTAGAGGGCGGCGACGAGCATGAGCGAGAGGTAGCCGGCGATGATGGGCCCGGGGTCGGGCGCGCGGTCGGCGACGGCGGTAAGGATGAGGACGAGGACGAGCGTGGGGGCGAGCATGAGGGCGGTGTAGGCGAGGACGCCGGCGAACTTGCCGACGATGATCGAGCCGTGCGACGCGGGAGAGGTGAGGAGGGGCTCGAGGGTGCCGGCGCGGGCCTCTTCGGCGAGGAGGCGCATGGAGACGGCGGGCATGACGACGGCGAGGAGGCTTGCGGCGGTGGCGAAGAAGAAGCGCATCGAGGCGGGCTGGCCCGGGTCGAGGGTTCGCAGCGCGAAGACGGCCGTGGTGAGGAAGGCGTAGAGCGCGGCGATGATCCAGCCGGCGGGCGTGCGGAGGAGTGAGGAGAGCTCGCGGCGCGCGAGGGCGAGGGCGGAGGTGATGGGGGTGAGCGTGTTCATGGCGCAGCCGCCGGCTGGGGATGGGTGGCTGGGGGTGGTTGTTTGCGGGCGATGGGTGCGCCGCCGCTGAGCTGGGCGAAGGCGTCTTCGAGGGTGGGGCGCTCGCGGGTGAGCTCTCGGACGACGCAGCCGACGAGGGCGCCCGCGATGAGCTCGCGGAGGTCGGGCGTGCCCGGCTCGGCGTGGAGGGTGATGCGGCGGTAGTCGGCGGGGAGGTCGGTCTGGTCGGCTTCGGTGACGCCCGGGAGGCTGCGGAGGTCGGTGAGTCGTGAGGCGCCGGCTCGGTACTCGGCGTGGTAGATCGCGGGGCGGTCTTGGGCGGCGCGTTCGGCGAGCTCGGCGGGCGTGCCGTCGGCGCGGAGCTCGCCGCCGGCGATGATGAGGATGCGGTCGCAGGTCTGCTCGACCTCGGCGAGGACGTGGCTTGAGAGGAGGACGGTGCGGTCGCGGGCGAGCTCTTCGATGAGGGCGCGGAGCTGGGCGACCTGGGCGGGGTCGAGGCCTGTCGTGGGCTCGTCGAGGATGAGCACGGGCGGGTCGTGAATGAGTGCGGCGGCGAGCGCGACGCGCTGGCGGTAGCCCTTGGACAGGGTGCCGATGCGGCGGCGGCGGACGTCGGCGATGTCGCAGCGGGCGAGTGTGGCGGCGATGGCGCGGGCGCGGCCTCGGCGGTGCATGCCCGAGAGGGCGGCGCGGTGGGCAAGGTAGCCCGCGGGGGTCATCTCGGGGTAGAGGGGCGCGGACTCGGGGAGGTAGCCGATTGAGGCGCGGGCGCGTGCGGGATCGCGGTTGATGTCGCGTCCCGCGATGGTCACCGTGCCGCGATCGGCGATCAGACGGCCGGTAAGAAGGCGTATGGAGGTTGATTTACCCGCCCCGTTGGGGCCGAGCAATCCGGTGACGGTGCCGGTGCGTAGGGACACGGAGAGCCCCCGGAGCGCGTGGACTGCGCGATGGGCGGGGCCGTAGGACTTGTGGAGATCGAATGCCTCAATCATGACGTTGTGCGAGGGTAGCGGGGGTGGGCGAGCCGATGTTGGAACGTCGGGTTGGCAGGTCGGGTTGGAAAGCGGCGAGCGATGGGAGCCGTCGGATGGGTGTTGCCCGATGGGATGCGCTGGATGGGGTGTGTTGGACGGGTTGTGTGGTTGGGGGCACGTGGTGACAAGATTTGGTGTTGCGGGTGATGCGTTTGGGGGAATTGGGTTCGGACCGCCGATGTGCGGGGGGTAAACTCACCGGTCTTTTCCGGGCTCTTCTTGCGGGGCGTTTGGGAGCCCACTGAAAGGCGTCGTCTCGATGGCCGAGGCAAAGCCCAAGCTGCTGGTGATTGAGGGGGGCGCGATCGATGCGGCCCGGCTCGGCGAGGCGCTGGGCGGGCAGTTCGAGATCGTGCGTGCCGATCGGCGTGCGTCGCGGCTGATCCTCGCGTCGGGCGAGGTGGCGGCGGTGGTGTCGGACCCCGAAGGGCTCGGCGCGATCGGCGACGAGCTGGGCTCGCGGCTGTTGAACGCGATCGGCGAGGGTGTGTGCCTGGCGGACCCGACGGGGCGCGTGCTGTGGGCGAACGAGTGGTATCAGGCGCTGAGCGAGGCGACGCGGGAGCGGCTGTCGGCGGTGTGCCGGGACGCGGTGCGGTGGTTCTCCGAGCGTTTGGCGCACCAGCGGCCGGGCGATGGCGACATCACGACGAAGTTCGAGATCGCCAGCGCCGCCGATGAGAAGCACTACGAGGTCTCGATCTCGCCGGTGGCCCAGCCCGCGTCGGGCGAGGGCGGCGCGGCGGCTGCGCCGGTGCCCGGCCGGAAGCGGGTGCGGGTGGAGCAGGTGGCGGTGGTGGTGCGGGACGTTTCGGCGGCGAAGCAGCGGCTGGCGAAGATCGCGGCGCTGGACCGCGCGGGCGCCGAGCTGGTGCGGATGGATGCGCAGCTGATCTGCGGGATGAACGCGATGGAGCGGCTCGGGCTGGTCGAGCAGCGGATCGTTGATGCGCTGCACGACCTGCTGAACTTCGACCACTTCGCGATCCGGCTTTTGGACCAGCGTTCGGGGCGGCTCGAGATGGTCGTGTCGCACGGGCTTGCGCCGGAGGCGGAGGACTTTGAGATCTTCCCCGAGGCGGACGGCAACGGCGTGTCGGGGTTTGTGGCGGCGACGGGCGAGAGCTACGTGTGCAACGACGCGATGACGGACCCGCTCTTCCTGCCGGGCATGGAGGGCGGCAAGAGCAGCCTGACCGTGCCGCTGCGGCTGCACGACCGCGTGCTCGGGATTCTGAATATAGAGAGTGAGCAGGCGTCGGCGTTCAACGAGGAGGACCGGCAGTTCGCGGAGATTTTCGCGCGGTACATCGCGATGGCGCTGCACATGCTCGACCTGCTTGTGGTCGAGCGGTCGACGGTGAACCAGTCGGTGAGCGGGCGGGTCGAGAGCGAGCTGAGCGAGCCGCTGGAGGACATCTTCCACGAGGTGGAGTGGCTTCGGAACGTTGGCACTTCGGACCCCGAGGCCGAGCAGCACATCCAGCGGATTCGCAAGGATGTGGAGGCGATCCGCGAGCGCGTGAAGGATGTGGCGTCGGGGCCTCAGACGCTGCTCGGTGTCGATCGTGCGATGCAGGTTCGGGCGAAGGACCCGGCGCTTGTGGGGCGTCGGGTGCTTGTGGCCGACGACGAGCCGAAGGTTCGGCGGATCATTCGCGACGTGCTCACGCGGCGCGGGTGCGATGTCGTGGCGTGCGAGAACGGCGGGGTGGCGATCGAGTCGCTCGAGGCGGCGGGCGAGCCCTTTGACCTGGTGCTGAGCGATATCCAGATGCCCGATCGCAACGGGTACGAGGTGTTCAGCGCGGCGCGGAAGGCGGGCGGGGACGTGCCCGTGATTCTGATGACGGGGTTCGGGTATGACCCGCACCATTCGATCGTGCGGGCGAGCCAGGAGGGGCTGCACGCGGTGCTGTTCAAGCCGTTACAGGTGGAGCAGCTGATCGAGGAGGTCCGCGCGGCGCTCGGTGCCGGGGCGGACGGGGCGTAGGCCAATCGATTGTGGGTTGCAGCGGAGAGGACACGGCTTGCCCTGCGGGCCAAGCCGTGGCACGGGGCCCCATGTTCATCACTTTGCGCGGGCGATGAGGACGCGGTCGTGGCCTTCGAGGTCTCGGACGATGCGGGGGTCTTCGTACGCGCTGGTTGCTTCGGCGAGGTCGCGGGCTTCGTCGGCGTGGGAGGCGGCGAGCTCGAGGTAGAGCGTGCCGCCGGGCAGGAGGAGGGCGGCCGCGTTTTCGATCAGGGGGCGGACGAGGTCGAGCCCGGTGGGGCCGGCGCGCAGCGCGGTGTGCGGCTCGTGGTCTTTGACGTTGGGCGCGACGTCGTCCCACTCGTGGTCGGGGATGTAGGGCGGGTTGGTGGCGATGTAGGCGAGCGTGCGCTTGGTGCCGACGGCGGGGTGGTCGTGGAGGGGCGCGAGCAGGTCGCCTTCGAGCAGCTCGACGCGCTCGGTGAGCTCGTGGCGCTCGAGGTTGGTGCGGGCGACCTCGAGGGCATCGGCGGAGAGGTCGGTCGCGAGGACGCGGGCGGCGGGGAGGTTCTTGGCGATCGCGGCGGCGATGCAGCCCGAGCCGGTGCAGATGTCGGCGATGAGGAGCTCGTCGCCGAACTCGTGGCCTCGGGCCTTGGCGTCGCTGAGCAGGAGCTCGACGATGGTCTCGGTGGAGGGGCGTGGGATGAGCACGCGGCTGTCGACGTGCATGGGCATGCCGAAGAACCAGCCCTCGCCGACGAGGTACTGGACGGGCTCGTGCTTGAGGGCGCGGGCGGTGAGGTCGCGGAGGGTTTGCAGCTCGAGCGGGGAGGCGGGGCGGTCCTGGTCGAGGTAGAGCTTGAGGCGGTCGCAGCCGATGACGTGGGCGATGAGCATCTCGGCGCAGAGGCGCGGCGAGTCGAGGTCTTTGGCTTTGAAGGCATCGGCCATCCAGGCGAGCAGGTCGCGGGTGGTCCAGCGCTTAGGTTTGGCGTTCGGGGCCGACATACCTGCGATGGTACGCGGGCGGGGCTACTTGCCCTCGAACCAGTTGGTCGAGATCGAGGAGTCGGCGACGAGCGGGACGCGGAGGTCCATCGCGGCGGTCATGCGTTCGGTGATAAGGGCGCGGGCCCGCTCGGCAATGTCTTCGGGGGCCTCGAAGACGAGCTCGTCGTGGATCTGCAGGAGCATGCGGACGCCGGCGATCTCGGGCGGGGCGCCCTCGCGGAGGTCGGCGGCGGTGGGGCTGAGGCGGCGGTGGAGGTCGAGCATGGCGAGCTTGATGAGGTCGGCGGCGGAGCCTTGGACGACGGAGTTGATTGCCATGCGCTCGGCGAGGGCGCGGCGGTTGGGTTGGTTGGAGGTGATGTCGGGGATGGGCCTGCGGCGGCCGAGCATGGTCTCGACGAAGCCGTGCTGCTCGGCCTGGGCGACGCAGTCGGCGAGGAATGTGGTGATGCCTCGGAAGCGGAACTTGTAGTCGTCGATGATGCGTGCGGCTTCGGTGTTGGAGATGTTCATTCGTCGGGCGAGGCCGAAGGGCGTGATGCCGTAGACGATGCCGAAGTTGATCATCTTCGCTCCGTTGGCGACGGAGAACGACGCCGCCGTCAGCAGCACGCC
>CAYQAD010000161.1:0-6171 GCA_964415125.1 uncultured Phycisphaeraceae bacterium
CGCGACCACCTCGACTGCGGCTCGGTCGCGTCGCCCAACCGCGAGACCGAGGCGATGAAGGACGGCACGGACGCGGTGAGCGACTGGACGCTGCTCAACGCGATGGTCAACGTGGCGAGCGGCGCGTCGTGGGTGAGCTTCCACCACGGCGGCGGTGTGGGCATCGGGTTCAGCCAGCACGCGGGGCAGGTGGTCGTCGCCGACGGCACGCCCGAGGCCGAGGCCCGCCTCAAGCGAGTGCTCTGGAACGACCCGGCGATGGGCATCTTCCGTCATGCCGATGCCGGCTACGACGAGGCGCAGGCGTGTGCGCGCGAGCGGGGCGCCTCGGTGCCCATGCTTGACGATTGAGCTCGACTCCTGGACCACGCTGGGCGGCTGCGCTGAGTCGTGCGGAGCGGGTATCGTGCCCGCTTATGGCGACCCAACTCCCCCACTGTTCGCGTGATGCGGATTCGCCGATCGGGCCATCGGCCGCTGCGGGGCGGTTCGCGTCGCTTGTGCGCGATGATGCCGCGGGGTGTTCGATCGCGCTCATCGGGCTCGCCGACGACGAGGGTGTCGGCCTGAATGGCGGGCGCCTGGGGGCGGCCGAGGGGCCGCGGGCCTTCCGCGTGGAGCTTGCGCGCTACGGCGCCGCGTCGCCGGCGATCGCGCGTTGGCCTGGCGTTTTCGACGCGGGCGATGTCTGCCCGGGCAGCTCGATCCACGAGACGCACGATCGCGTCACCGAGGCGGTGCGTGCTGCCGTTGGGCTCGGGATGGTGCCCGTGGGCGTGGGTGGCGGGCATGATCTGACCTTCCCGTTCGTGCGCGGCGTGGCGGCCGAGGCCGGCACGTTGGATGGGGTCTACCTCGATGCGCACTTGGACGTCCGCGAGGAAGTCGGCTCGGGCATGCCGTTCCGCAAGCTCGTTGAGGGCGGCTTTGCGCGGAGCCTCACGGTGTACGGGCTCGACCAGTTCGCGACCCGCGCGGACCATCTGGCGTGGTTCGAGGCCAGCGGCGGCGCGGTCGGGAGCGAGGCCGCGGCGTGCGAGCCGGCGTGGCCCGATGGCCCTTGCTTTTTGAGCATCGACCTGGATGTGCTGGACCAGTCGGTCGCCCCCGGTGTGAGCGCGATGAACCCGGCCGGGTGGTCGGCGGCGCAGGCGTGCGCATGGGCTCGATCCGCGGGGAAACACGCCTGCGTGCGCTGCATGGACATCATGGAGCTGAGCCCGTGCCACGATGCTTCGGGTCGGACGGCCCGGGTCGCGGCTCGGCTGTTCCTCGAGTTCCTCGCCGGGTTCGCCCAGCGCGACGAGACGAGCGGAGCATGACATGCCGGAGCTGTTGATTCGCAATGCCACGATCGCGACGCCCGCGGCCAACGGCTTTCATCGCGGTGCCGCGATGCGTCGGGTCGAGCGGCGCGAGGGCGTCGACGTAGTCTTTCGTGATGGGCTCATCGCGGAGATCGGCACGGGCCTGTCTTCGGCGGGTTCGAGCGTCGATGCCGGCGGACGGGTCCTGGTGCCGGGGCTCGTCGACTGCCACACGCACGCGTGCTGGGCGGGCTCGCGCATCGACGAGTGGGAGCGCAAGCTCGCGGGCGCGGACTACCTGGAGTTGCTTCGAGCCGGCGGCGGCATCATGGCGACGGTCCGTGCGGTGCGGGAGGCGTCCGAAGACGAACTCGCGGCCGCGCTGCTCGCCGAGCTCAACCGCATGCTCGCGTGCGGCACGACCACGGCAGAGGTCAAGAGCGGGTACGGCCTGGGCACCGAGCACGAGCTGAAGATGCTCCGCGCGATCGCCCGGGCGGGCGGGGCGTGGGCGGGTCGCGTCGTGCCGACCGCGTGCATCGGGCATGCGATCGATGGGGGCCACGACGCATTCGTGGACCGGACGATCCGGGAGACGCTGCCGGCCGTGCGTGATGCGGTTGGCCCGATCGCGATCGACGCCTACTGCGAGCAGGGGGCGTGGTCGCTCGCGGACTGTGTTCGCCTGTTCGACGCGGCGGCCGAGACGGGGCACCCCTGCCGGGTCCACGCCGACCAGTTCAACGAACTCGGCATGGTGGACCACGCGATCGAGCGAGGCTTCGTGAGCGTTGACCACCTCGAGGCGACGTCGGACGCGGCGCTCGGCCGACTGGCGGCCAGCGGGACGGCGGGGGTCATGCTGCCCGTCTGCGGGCTGCATCTGGACGGTCGATTCGCGGGCGGGCGTGCATTCGTTGACGGCGGCGGGGCGCTGGCGATCGCGACGAACAACAATCCGGGCTCGGCCCCCTGCCAGGCTTTGCCTGTGGCCATGGCGCTCGCGGTGCGCTCGCTCGGTTTGACCCCTGATGAGGCGTTGACCGCGGCGACCGCCAACGCGGCGGCGGTGCTTGGGCTTGCGGACGTTGGGTCGCTGTGCCCCGGGGCGGCGGGCGATGCGGTGTTGCTCGACGCGGCCGACGATCGCGTGCTGAGCTATGGGCTCGGGCCGCCACCTGTTGCGGCCGTGGTCTGCTCGGGCGCGGTCGCGTGGTCGGCGCCGGGCGTCGCGGGGCTCGACGGGTTGAGCTGACTGTCGAGCACCCGGGGGGCGGCGGGCTGGGCAGGGTCGATGCCGATGCGGTCGAGCCTCCACGCGCTCGCGCACTCGGGGCAGGTCACGGTTTGCCCCGTCGCCTGAGCCCCCGTCGCGCGAGCCCCGGTCGCGTACGCCGAGGTGAGGGAATAGAGGCACGACGGGCAGACGGCGACGCGGAGCGCCTCGCGCTCCTGCCGGCCTGCATGGGCCAGCCAGGCGATGCGGATGAGCCCTCCGACCGTGATCGCCATGCCGATGCCGGCGGCCTGGACGGGCGTGTGAAAGACAAGGCCGAAGATCCGCGACCCGGTCGCGATCGCCAGCCCGGTGACGATGGCGGCGAAGATGCCCAGCACCGCCAGGATGATCGCCAGCGAGATCGCAAGGGGCAGCGCGACGCGTTGGCGGAGGATCGCGCGCTGCGGCGGCGCGAGCTCGTCGCGCAGCGTCGGCGTGGCGAAGCGCCAGAGCGGGGCGAGCCGCACTGCACGGCCGAGATCGTCTTGGACGCGAAAGAGGGACACGGCACCAGAGCCTATGATCGCCGCTATGGCATCGATTAAGCCGGTCATGGGTAAAGACGCGACGTTGGCGTACGACGCGGCGCAGAAAGTGGTGGAAACCCACCATCGGCTCGCGGACTGGCTCTCGGCCGGTCAGACGCTCGCGCAGATCGACATGTTTGTCGCCGAGACGCTCGCGTCACTCAGGGGCAAGTCGTGCTTTCTCGGATACCGCGTGCCGCGGACGCCGCCGTTTCCCTCGCACGCGTGCCTGAGCGTGAACGACTGCGTGGTCCACGGCACAGCCGGGGCGTACACGAAGCCGCTGGCCGAGGGCGACCTGCTGAAGATCGACATCGGGATCTCATATAAGGGTTGGATCGGCGATGCGGCGTGGACCTACTCGATCGGCACGCCAAGCGACGAGAATCGTCGGCTGATGAACAGCGGCAAAGAGTCGCTCCGGCTCGGTATCGAGCAGATGCGAGTCGGGGAGCGGTACATCGGCTGGGCACAGGCGGTGCAAGCGCACGTCGAGGACGACTGCGGCTTCCATCTCGTCCGCGGGCTCGGCGGGCACGGCTACGGGCGGAAGCTCCACGCGCCGCCGTTCGTGAGCAACACCGTGCCGAGCTCGACGTTCCCCGGCGAGTGGCCCGAGGCGACGCATCGCTGGGCGACGGGCACGCTCGTGGCTGTCGAGCCGATGATCGCGGTGGGCACGGGACGGACACGGCAGGAGGATCGCACGTGGCCGATCTACTCCGCGGACGGCAGCATGACGGTGCACCATGAGCACGACGTGCTGGTGACCGACGACGGGCCGCGGGTGCTGACCGAGGGTCTGGATGAGCTCAACGATGTGATCCTCCGCTGAGAGAAGATCCGCTTAGACAACCGGCGCTTAGACAACCGGCGCTGAAAGAACCGGCGCTGAGAGAACGGGCGATGGCCGGGAGGGCCCCACCATGACCGACCAGGCAACGACGGCAACGAATCGAATTGACGAAATCTTCGCGCGGCTTCGCGAGCGTGGCGAGCGCGGGCTGATGCCCTTTGTCTGCGGCGGGCATCCTCGGGCCGACTCGCTCCGCGAGCTCCTTCCCGCGCTCGAGCGGGGCGGGGCGTCGATCGTTGAGGTCGGGTTTCCGTTCTCGGATCCGATCGCGGATGGGCCGGTGATCGCGGCGGCGATGCACGAGTCGCTCGGCCGGGGCGTGACGCCCGGCGGGGTGCTGGCGGACATCAAGGCGGTGCGCGACTCCGTGCAGCTTGGGATCGTCGCGATGGTGACGGTCTCGATCGTCCATCGGCTCGGCGGGCCGGCGGCGTTCGCTTCGGCGGCCCGCGAGGCAGGTGTGGACGGGTGCATCTTTCCCGATGTGTCTTTCGAGGAGGCCGAGCCGTATGTTTCGGCGTCGCGTGATGCGGGACTTACGGCGAGCCTGCTCGTCTCGCCCAGCACGCCCGTCGATCGTGCTGCTGCGATCGCACGCGAGTGCTCGGGATTTGTCTATGTGCTCGCCCGGTCGGGCATCACGGGCGAGCAGAACGAGGCGCCGGATGTTGAACGCCGGGTCGCCGAGCTGCGGGGCGTGACGGACCTGCCGTTGGCTGTCGGTTTCGGGATTTCGCGGGCCGATCACGTTCGGGCGGTGGTCCGGCACGCGGATGCGGCGATCGTCGGCACGGCCCTGGTCCGCCGGCTCGCCGAGTGCGACCCGGCGGAGGCGGCGGCAACGGGCGAGGCGTTCTGCGCCGAGCTCGCCCAGGGCCTCACCGGCGGCTGACCTCGCGGGGTGCGTTGGCCGGGCCGGCCGACTTTGTTGCTTGATCGTCCCACAGGTCTGCCGTGCCGGCCGAGAGTTTCTATGCTGGGTCTTACCGTGCGCCGGGGCTGGGGTCCCGGCGTTGATGTGCGACCAGTGTTCGATCGAGTGCCGACGGCGGGAACGACACCAATGACCGATACGACCAACCGGGGTGATGTGCACGAGTACTTTTCGGAGGACGTCTTCACGCTTCGCGTGATGGAGCGGCGCCTTCCGAAGGACGTCTTTCGCAAGATCGAGCAGACGATCCACTACGCGGTGCCGCTCGATGACGAGGTGGCGAACGTCGTCGCATCGGTCATGAAGGACTGGGCGACCGAGAACGGTGCAACGCACTACACACACTGGTTCCAGCCGCTCACCGGGCTGTCGGCCCAGAAGCACGACGCCTTCCTCATGCCCGACGGCAAGGGCGGCGCCATCAGCCACTTCTCCGGCAGCGAGCTGACCCAGGGCGAGCCCGACGCCTCGAGCTTCCCGTCGGGCGGCTTGCGGTCGACCTTCGAGGCCCGCGGCTACACCGCGTGGGACGCGACGAGCCCCGTCTTCCTGCTCCGCGGCGACAACCACGTCACGATGTGCGTGCCCACCGTCTTCGTCTCCATGAACGGCGAGGCGCTGGACAAGAAGACGCCCGTCATCCGATCCATGGAGGCGATCGGCACGCAGGCAATGCGGATCATGAAGCTCTTCGGCACCGACGACGGCGTGCGCCGCGTGCTCTCGACCGTCGGCGCCGAGCAGGAGTATTTCCTGATCGATGACAAGCTCTGCACCGAGCGGCCGGACCTGATGGTCTGCGGCCGAACGCTCGTTGGCGCGAGCCCCGCCAAGGGCCAGCAGCTCGACGACCACTATTTCGGCTCGATCCCCCAGCGGGTGCTGTCGTACATGTCCGACGTGGAGCACGAGCTCTACAAGCTCGGCGTGCCCGTAAAGACGCGGCACAACGAGGTCGCGCCGGGGCAGTTTGAGATCGCGCCCTTCTTCGAGACCGCGAACGTCGCGTGCGACCACCAGATGCTCGTCATGGAGACGCTCAAGCGCGTCGCCCGCCGTTACGGCTTCCGCTGCCTGCTCCACGAGAAGCCCTTCGCGGGGCTCAACGGTTCGGGCAAGCACCTGAACTGGTCCCTCGCGACCGACACGGGCACCAACCTGCTCGACCCGCGCGACGACACGCACACGAACATGCAGTTCCTCGTGTTCCTCACCGCGGTGATCCGCGCGGTCAACGTGCACGGCGACCTGCTCCGCTGCGCCATCGC
>CAYQAD010000162.1:0-4145 GCA_964415125.1 uncultured Phycisphaeraceae bacterium
ACGCCCGCGACGAGGTCCATGGCGCCGCCCATGCCCTTGACCATCTTGCCGGGGATCATCCAGTTGGCGATATCGCCGGCTTGTGAGACTTGCATGGCGCCGAGGATGCACATGTCGATGTGTCCGCCGCGGATCATGCCGAAGCTGGTGGATGAGGGGAAGAAGCTGGCGCCCTGGCGGGCGGTGATGGTTTGCTTGCCGGCGTTGATGAGGTCCGCGTCGACGGCGTCTTCGGCGGGGAAGGGCCCGATGCCGAGGAGGCCGTTCTCGGATTGGAGCCAGACGTCCATGCCCTCGGGGATGTGGTTGGCGACGAGGGTGGGGATGCCGATGCCGAGGTTGACGATGTAGCCGTCGCGGAGCTCGCGGGAGGCTCGGACGGCGAGTTGTTGGCGGGTGAGTGGCATGGGGCGAGTCTACCGAATGGGTTCGGGGGCGGTAGTCTTGGGCGAGATGGGCACGACCGGACGAAACGCGAGGGACTACGTCGGGGGCTGGACGTACGAGAGCGCGGGCGACCCCGTGCTCAGCGCGAGGCCCGGGCCTTTGGAGCGGGTGTTGTCGGTGCACGCCGAGCAGAAGCCGCGCGAGCGGATGGTGCTGTACGCCCTGGTCCTCGGGCTTGCGCCGCGGCGTTGTCTGGAGATCGGCGTGCGGTTCGGTGGCGGGTCGCGGATCATCGCGGCGGCGCTGCGCGACCTTGCGGCGAGCGGGCACGAGGCGCGGCTGGCGTGCGTGGACCCGGCGCCGGAGCCGGACTTCGACTGGGACGCTGAGCTCGGCGGGCTCGCGACGCTGATCCGCGAGCCCTCGCCCGACGCGTTGGGTACGGCGCGTGAAGTGCTGGGCGGCGCGGTGGACTTTGCCTTTGTGGATGGCAACCACGACGAGGGCCCGACGCGGGCGGACCTCAAGGGCGTGCGGGATGTCGCGGCCGACGACGCGGTGGTGCTCTGCCACGACGCGTACCACGAGCCGGTGCAGCGTGCGATCCACTCGGTGGTGACGCGCGGGTGGTACCACGACTGCGGCATGGTGTGCACCACGCACAATCCGGGGCGGTTTGTCGAACCGGACAAGGCGGTGACGTATGGCGGCGTGCGGATGCTGCGCGTGCGCCGGACGAGCCGGGCGGGCAACGACTGACCATTTCACGCGCTCAGCAATGCCGTTTCAGGGCGTTGCATGACGGGTGCGCAACCCATCGCTGGGCTGGGCTCGTTGTTGCGTGCGATCGGCGTGACTTGGCGGCGCGAGCGGCGGATGCTCATGGCGACCGTGGGGTCACACGCGTGGCGACACGCACATGACACGTATGAGGAGACACAGATGAAGTTTGCAGCGGCTCTTGTGGCGACGGCTGGACTGTCGGCGGCGGCTTCGGCCCAGACGGCGACGGTCGAGAGCATCACCGACTTCTCGGTGCACAACGTGGGAGAGAACATCGGCGGGTTCTTTGGCGACATCTTCACGCGCAACGCCGACGACGGGCGTTTCCAGGTCAACGGGCGTGACCCGAACCCCGCCAGCCGCGTGCTCGGGCTGTGGTCGATCTTCAACATCGATGGCGGGTCGCTGTTTGCGAACCCGATCAGCGATCTTGAGAGCGTGCGGATCAACCTGCCACCGGCAACGCCGCGTGATCCGGGCACGATCGTGCCCTCGTTCTCGGATGCCGGCAACCTGCAGGTCTTCTACACGACCGACCAGCGCGACGTGCTTGATTCGGACAACGGCTTCGACTGGATCGACAGCGATCCCTCGGGCCTGGGCGACCAGTTCAGCGACCTGACGCAGCTCGGGCAGATCGAGCTGCCGGCGGGCGATCCGACGGCGCTGTTTGACATCGAGCTCTCGGGCGCGGTGAAGGACGACATCATCGCGACGATCAACAACGGCGAGCTTGTGCGGTTCATCTTCACGACGAGCACGGTGGGCCTGGCGAGCAACTGGGGCCTGGGCGTGCCGAGCGACTCGACGGTGCTGCCTATCGAGGGCGACGCGGCGACGGTGCAGTTCGTCGTGCCGAGCCCGGCGGGCGCGGCGGCGCTTGGGCTTGGCGGGCTTGTGGCGCTGCGGCGTCGGCGCGGCTGAGACAGGTCTGAGACGGACCGACATCGGATTCTGACCCGAGCCGCCGCTCCCGTGTGGGGCGGCGGCTTGTATCGTGCGCTCACTTGCGCCCGACGGCGGTGATGTTGCGGAGGAAGCCGACGAAGAGCAGGGCGCAGCCGCCGTACATCAGGAGGGAGGCGATGTAGCCGCGGAAGAGGAAGGTGTCGCGGAATGCCCCGGCGAGGGTGGCGGCGTCCTCGGGGATCGGCTCGTTGAAGTCGGCGGCGCGGGCGCCCATGTCGACGTAGAAGCGGATGACCGAGACGAAGATCGACGCGATGATGAGCGTCAGGCCGAGGCGCGTGATGGGGAGGCGTTTGCGGCGGGGCATCGGTCAAGCGTACCGCGATGGCGCATGGACGCCGGCGCGCGAAAGCACGGCTTGCCCTTCGGGTCAAGCCGTGGCACGGGGACGGCGGGTCGAGTTGTGGCACGGGAAGGAAGGTTGAAGGTCGGCTCGCTTAGCGGCGGCGGCGGGTGCTGACGAGGCCGGCGGCGGCGAGCAGGGCGGCCGTGGCGGGGGTCGGGATGCGGAGGGTGTCGAAGGCGACCTCGCCGACGCCGGTGTACTGGGGCGAGCCGTTGTTGGCGAGGATGGTGAGCTTGACGCGGGAGACGTTGTCGATGGGGCCGAAGCCGAAGGCCTGGGCGGCGAAGAAGTCTGGGTCGGCGTCGACGTTGGTGATCGAGCCGAGCGGGTTGTCGGCGGCGTCAAAGAGCTCGAGGTCGAAGAGGGTGACGGCGTAGCCGGGGTCGGAGGCGACGCCGTTGGAGAGGTGGTTCCAGAGGTAGAAGGTGCCGACGGTCTTGGGCGTGTCGAAGAAGAAGTCGGCGAATGCGGTGCCGGCGGCGAGGGCGCCGGAGCGGGTGGTCCAGTGGTTGTTGCGGGCGTACGTGGCGTGGACGTCGGAGGGGGTGAAGGGGTCGGGCAGGCCGGTGCCGTCGATCGCGAAGTCGATGAGGTAGTTGCCGCTGAACTCGCTGCCGGCGGTGGCCGAGTCCGGCTGGAAGAGGGCGGCGTGGGCGGCGGCCGAGGCAACGGCTGTGACGAGGACGGCGGGGGTGGCGATGTGCATTGGGATCCCTCTCTGGATAGCGCAGTGAACCGAAGGGCGCGTGGGGCCACGGCACCGTTGCCGGGGCTCGCGCGACTTCAGTCAGGCAAATGTGCCACCGAACCCTCACCGGGCCAGTGATTTCCGGCCCTGGACGTGTTATCGGGCGTGAGGCGGGAGCGGGCGCGGCGCGGCCGCGGGGGGCGGGCGGGGGCTCAGGCGGTGGTGCGCTGCTCGATGCGCTTCTCGGGGGCGGTCTTGATGACGCGGTCGACGAAGGAGCCCGGGGTGTGGATCGCGTCGGGGTCCATCTGGCCGGTAGGGACGATCTGCTCGACCTCGGCGATGACGACCTTGGCGGCGGTTGCCATGTCCTGGTTGAAGTTGCGGGCGGTCATGCGGTAGGTGAGGTTGCCGAAGGCGTCGGCGGTGTGGGCCTTGACGAGGGCGAGGTCGGCATACAGGCCGGTCTCGAGGACGTACTCGCGCTCTCGGCCTTGGCCGAGGTCGCTGGGGCGTTGGAACTGGGCGGTGGGCTTGCCCTCGGCGATCATGGTGCCGGCGCCGGTGGCGGTGTAGAAGGCGGGGATGCCCGCGCCGCCGGCGCGGATGCGTTCGGCGAGGGTGCCCTGGGGGTTGAACTCGACCTCAAGGTCGCCGTCGAGGTACTGCTTCTCGAAGGTGGCGTTCTCGCCGACGTAGCTGGAGACCATCTTTTTGATCTGGCGTGTTTGAAGAAGGAGGCCGAGGCCGAAGTCGTCGACGCCGGCGTTGTTGGAGATGCAGGTGAGGTCGCGGACGCCGGTGTCGCGGAGTGCAGCGATGAGATGCTCGGGGATGCCGCAGAGGCCGAAGCCGCCGACCATGACGGTGATGCCGTCGCGGATGACGCCGGATTCGACGAGGTCGGCGAGTGCGGCGGCGGCGGTGTCGTGCTGCTTTGGCTGTGGCACTGGTGGTGCTCCTTCGAGCGGG
>CAYQAD010000162.1:4245-6152 GCA_964415125.1 uncultured Phycisphaeraceae bacterium
GGCGGCGGTGTCGTGCTGCTTTGGCTGTGGCACTGGTGGTGCTCCTTCGAGCGGGGCGTGATTAGCGGGGGTCGGTTGCTTCGACGAGGACGAAGACGGTGAAGCCGCTGCCGGTGGGGACGGCGCGGGCGAGGGCGACGCTGGGTGCGTCGACGCGGCGGCCGGCGAACTCGGCGAGGTTGGCCAGGGCCGAGTCGACGGCCCGCTGGCGGGTGGCGCGCAGCGCCGGGCCGGACGCCTGGCCCGAGGCGCGGATGATGTCGCCCTGTCGCTGGGGCTGGGCGAGGTACCACTCGGGGGGTTGGGCCTGGGCGGGGGCCGCGGTGGGCACTTGGACTGCGCCGGGGATCGCGGCGGCGGGCACGTTTGGCGATGCGCTGGGCTCGGGATTCGGATCGAGCGGTCGGGGCTCGGCCTCGACAATGCGGGTGGTCGCGTTCACGCCCTGATCTGGATCCGGCGCGGGCTCGGGATTGGGCTGGGGCTCGCGGGAGAAGTCCATCGCGAAGGGATCGACGAGCGTGACCTCGCCCTCGGGCGGTGCGGTGGGTTCGGCGCCGCTGTCGGGATCGAGCTCGAAGGCGTCGGCGCGGTCGTCGGCTTGGGCGGCCGAGTTCTCGACGACGAGTGGTTCGTCGTCGTTGGTGGCGCTGGTGTTGTTGCAGCCGATGAGGATCGACATCGGGATGAGCAGGAGCGCGGTGCGGGGGATCATGTGTCGGCTCCGGGGAGGGCGGGGCGCGGCGTGCCGTCGGCCCCGAAGAGGTTCTGCTGGTTGCGGGCGTCCTTGGGGGAGTCTTTGAGCAGCTGGAGCTCGTCCATGAGGTCCTCGACGGAGCGGAACTGCTGGTACTCGCTTGCAAAGCGAATGTAGGCCACGTCGTCGAGGGCGCGGAGCTTGGCCATCACGCGGTCGCCGATGACGGTCGAGGGGACCTCGCGGTCGTACTCGCGGTGGAGCTCGTCGTCGATCTCGGCCACGAGGGTGCGCTTGGTGTCCTCGGGGATGGGTCGTTTGCCGATGGCCGAGGCGACGCCTCGGTAGATGTTCTCGCGGTTGAAGGGGACGCGGGTGCCGTCCTTCTTGATGACCATGAGGCGGGCGGTCTGCTCGACGCGTTCGTAGGTGGTGAAGCGTTTGTCGCAGCGGAGGCACTCCCGGCGCCTGCGGATGACCCGGCCGCCCTCGCTGGCGCGCGAGTCGATGACCTTGTCGTCGTTGGCGCTGCAGAAGGGACAGATCACAGGGCAATACCGCCGCGGCAGATGGTGCAAAAGACGCCCCGCCAACGCGGGGCGGCCGCCGAGGAGGGCGGAGCCAGCCGCATGATGGCGGGGCGCTGGGGGGGCGTCAAACGGGGGATCGCGCGGGGCGCTGGGTCAGCGGCGTGCGCTCGCGGCGGGTGCGTCTGCGGCGCTTGCCTGGATGATCTGGCGGGCGAGGTTGCGCTGGTGGAGGTTGCCGTAG
Organism: uncultured Phycisphaeraceae bacterium; assembly: GCA_964415125.1. GTDB lineage: Bacteria > Planctomycetota > Phycisphaerae > Phycisphaerales > UBA1924 > CAYQAD01. The sequence continues at coordinate 5,714 of CAYQAD010000162.1, forward strand.
ATCACGAACTGGTTGTTGGCCAGATCGGCGGTAACGGCGGCGCGTGGGGCGTCGGGATGGGCCTCGGCGAGGGTGTGCAGCACGACCTCGAGCGTCTGGTGCATGTGCTCGGTTGCGCGTGCTCCGGCGAGGGGGGCGATGTGCTCGAGGTCGAGCTTGCGGGAGCGTGGGTCGTCGGGGGTGCGGGCGAAGGAGGCGCGGAGGGTGGCGAGGGTTTGCTCGACGCCCATGTGCATGCGGGGCGGGGCGTTGACGAGGGCCTTGTCGCGGACGATCTCGATGGCGAAGGTGCCCCCGTTGTAGCGCCACTCGTCGGGCTCGACGAACTGGGTGAGCACGCCGTGGATCTCGGAGGTCTCGAGGCCCAGGTCGAGCAGTGCGCCCAGGTCGTGGGTCATCAGGAAGGCTTCCATCTCGTCGAGCTCGCCGCGGAAGCCGA
>CAYQAD010000163.1:0-2775 GCA_964415125.1 uncultured Phycisphaeraceae bacterium
CCAGAGGATCGCGTCGCAGCCCTCGGGTCTGATCACCGAGTACCACGCGTTCCGCATCATGCCGACTCGGTCAGAGACGGCAATGCCCAACGCACCGCCCGAGCCCCCCTCGCCGATCACGACACTCACGATCGGCACCTTCAGCCGGCTCATCTCGCGGAGGTTCACCGCGATCGCCTCGGCCTGCCCGCGCTCCTCGGCGCCGAGCCCCGGGTAGGCGCCGGGGGTGTCCACGAGCGTGACGATGGGCAGCCCAAACTTCTCAGCGAGCTTCATCTTCGCCATCGCCTTGCGGTAGCCCTCGGGGTGCGCACAGCCGAAGTGGCACGCGAGCTTCTCCTGAGTCGTTCGGCCCTTCTGGTGCCCGACGAGCAGCACCTTGAAGGGCCCGAGCCGGCCGAAGCCGCAGACCAGCGCCGGGTCATCGCCGAATCGACGGTCGCCGTGCAGCTCGGCAAAGTCTCGGCACATCATCGCGATGTAGTCGCGCGTCTGCGGGCGGTTGGGGTGCCGGGCAACGCGGACGGTGTCCCAGGGCTTGAGCTTCGCGTAGAGGTCCTGGAGCAGCGAGCCGCGCGTCGAGCGAAGGGTCTCGAGGGCTCCGATCTGGTCGGTTGTCTGCTCGGGGTTGTCGCGCAGCGACTGCTCGAGCCGATCGATCTCGCGCTCGACCTCGATGACCGGCCGCTCGAATCCGAGTTGGTAGAAGGTGCTCATTGCGGCTGAGTGTATGGGCCCACGCGGCGGTCCGGGTAGGCTCGCGGCATGACGAGCCCCGCAGACGTCCACACGCCCATCATCGTGCCGATCGCCTTCATCGGCGGCGGCAACATGGCCTCGGCGATCATCGGCGGCGCGGTCGCGGCCGGCGTGCTCGATGAGGACGCGGTCGTCGTCGCCGATCCGCACGCGGTCGCCCGGGATCGCTTCCGCCACGCGGTGCCGGATGCCTCGGCAGCCCTCGCCTGGCTGCGCGAGCGGGAGGCGTCGGGTGGCGTGGGCGAGCTCGTGCTCTCGGTGAAGCCGCAGATGCTCCCAGCCGTCGCGGAGGGCGCCGCCGCGGCCCTCGCCGACTCGCCGCCCCGGACCGTCACGTCGATCCTCGCGGGCATGACCACGCGGGGCGTGCGCACAGCCCTCGGCGTTGGCTGGCCGGTCGTCCGCGCCATGCCCAACACGCCCGCTCGCGTTCGGCTCGGGATGACGGCGCTGAGCCTCGCAGCGGGCACGACCGATGCCGACGCGGCGAACGCGACGCTCCTTTTCGGTGCGGTTGGCGAGACCATCCGCATCGACGAGTCGCTCATGGACGCGTTTACGTCGGCTGCCGGGTCCGGGCCGGCGTACGTCTTCTATCTCGCCGAGGCGATGACGCACGCCGCGTGCGATCTCGGCATGACGCCTGGCGACGCCGACCGCGTCGTTCGGCAGACGCTGCTTGGCGCATCGACGCTGCTCGCCCAGGCGTCGGACGCGCCCGAGCAGCTGCGTGCCGCGGTCACGAGCAAGGCCGGCACCACCGCCGCGGCGACGGGCGTGTTTGACGACGCGGACCTGCACGGCATCGTGTCCCGCGCGATGCGGGCGGCACGCGACCGCGGGCGCGAGCTGGGCAGCTAGAAGTCCCGCCGACGGAAGATCACGCACGCGATCGCGAGGATGAACGCCTCAAAGGCGAGCGACGTCCCGAGGATCCACCAAAGCGATCGGTTGCGGATCTCTTCCTGCACCGCGACCTGTGTGTCTTGTTGGGCAGCACGCGCAACGTCCCGATCGCTCGCGTCGTCCGCGAGCTCTGGGGTTTCGCCCTGCCCGCCGCCGAAGAGGCGCGCGAGCGTGTTGAGCTCGTCGCTCGAGAGCAGGTGTCGGCTCAGCAACTCGGTGGTCTCGCTCGTCTTGGGCAGGAGGGTCTTCACCGCCTTCACACCTCGGTGCCACGGATCGAGCTCCTCGGCGATCCGGGTCTGATCGGCGAGCTCTTCACGGCGGCTTGCGAGGAATTGGTTGTGGTTGTTGATCTCCTCGGCCGTGGGCTCGGGAACCTCGGCGGCCGGGTCTTCGAGCTCGGCACGGCGCTGGGCGATGATCTGCTCGCGGGCGCTGGCCTCCATCCGCTCGATGCGAGCCTCGGTCTGGCGCGCCTGGGCTGCGAACTGTTCGCGGGTCGTCAGCAGCCCGATCTCCCCGGTGTGCACCAGGAAGATCAGGAACCAGACCAGCAGCGTGAGCAGCAGGGCGGTGATAGTGGACCGCGTGACCAGACCGACCAGAGCGCAGATGCAGAACAGGTACGAGAAGAAACAAACCACGATCGGTATCGCGAGGAGCATGCGCGGCTCCCACACGCCGCCGCGGAGGCCGAACACTGCCATGCACCCAATCGTGAAGACCGAGACCTGCAGCGTCACAAAGAGAAGGCCCACCACGTACTTCGTGAGGAACAGGCGCACCCGTCCGATCGGCTTCGAGAGCGAGAGCTCGACCGATCCGCCTGATACGAAGTCGGGAATCACGCCCGCGGTCGTGACCAGGCCGAGAATCGTCGCGATCCACGTCAACCAGAACTGGATGCCGAACGCCTGAAAGAGAAACGCGTACCAGAGCGCATTGGTCAGCCCATCGGGGACGGGCGCGGGAATCGTAAACCAGAGCACGCCGATGCCGTCCGGCGTCACCTTGGTGGCGCCGATGACGGCAACGACCAGACCCGACAGCAGCATCGTGATCCAGTAGAGCTTCTTGGCGTTGAGCTCGCGATAGCCATCGATGACAATC
>CAYQAD010000163.1:2785-6121 GCA_964415125.1 uncultured Phycisphaeraceae bacterium
TCGGAGCGCGTGGTGGATCATGAGTGCCCGCCCTTTCCGTCGCTGCGGTCGCCACGACGATCGGCTCCCGGCGTTGCAGACCCGGGTTGCTCCACGGCTCGGAGGAAGAGTTCTTCGAGCGAGGGCTTCTTCGCCTCGACCCGCTCGATCACCGCGCCCATCTCGTTGAGCCTTCGCAGCACGGGCTGGATCGCCTCCGGATCGGTGGTGTGGATGCGCACGACCGAGCCGTCGAGCGACGCGGGTGAGCCGTCGCCGACGCGGTCGGCGAGGTCGTCCTCGGCCGCGGCCGGCAGTGGGGCGGTGCAGCGGATCTCGAACCTTCGGTCGCCCGCGGTCAGCTCTTCGAGCGAGCCCTGCGTCGCAACCTGTCCCTTCACCAAGATCGAAACGCGATCGCAGACCATTTCCAGCTCGCTGAGCAGGTGGGAGTTGAGCAGCACCGTTCGGCCCTCGTCCTTGACGTGCTCGACGATGCGCCGGATGTCGCGCCTGCCGACGGGGTCGACGCCGTCGGTCGGCTCATCCAGCAGCACCAGTTCGGGGTCCGCAACAAGCGACTGCGCGATGCCCACGCGCTGCCGCATGCCCTTCGAGTACTTGCGGACCTTCTGGTCCGCCCACTCCTTCATGCCCACCAGCTCGAGCAATTCCTCGGTACGGGCCCGGCGCGCCTTCCGCGGCACGCCCTGCATCGCGCCGAAGTAGTCCACCACCTGACGCCCGGTGAGGTAGCCCGCGAACGCGTGGTGCTCGGGCAGGTAGCCGACCCGCGCGAGCGTGGACTTGCGTCCGACGCGATCGCCGAGCACGGTGCCGGCGCACTTCGTGGGTCGTATCACGGTCATTAGGATCTTGACCAGCGTGCTCTTGCCCGCGCCGTTGGGCCCGAGCAGGCCGAACACTTCGCCCCGGCGGACCTGCATGTCGACGCCGCGGAGCGCGTGGACCTTTTTCCCGTAGCGCTTGTGGACGCCGGTGAGATCGATCGCAAAGTCTGGCGTCTTTGCCGTGGCTGCGTGCATGGTCTTGGGTCCCCCTCGGCGTCGTCAATCGTTCGGAAGTGAAGCGGCGGGCTTTCGCGCGACCACGTGGAAGACGTGCCAGTGCTTGCTCTGCCCGTCGTGCGTGGCGCCGGGTCGATTCTCTTCATCGAGGCGCTCGATCTCGAGGCCGGCGAGCATCGCGCGGACCTCGTCGCGCGCGTGGTGCGAGCGGTCGGGCAGCGACGCCCAGGTGTCGTCGGGCCCGAAGAACTGGCCCGCGAACCGCCCGCCGGGCTCGATGGCGTCCAGGACGCGTTGCCAGAGGGCCGGGAACGCCGCGGGCGGGCAGAAGGGCAGCGCGAACGACGCGTTGACCAGCCGGCACCTCGGCGGCTCGAGATGCTCCATCGCAGTGAGCGAGGTCTCGAGAAGCCGGTCGAGCTGCGGCGTGGCTGGCAGGTCGTCGCGGGCAAGAGTCAGGGCGAGCGCGTTGGGGTGGGCGTCGGTCGCGAGCACGCGCCAGCCGCGGCGGAGCAGCTCGGCGGCGTCCCGCCCTTCACCGCAGCCGATATCCACGGCGAGCGGGGGCGTGTCGGCATCGAGCGCACCCTCGGCGTCGAAAGCGTCCAATGCCCCGAGGAGCGTGTCCCGGGGCTCGCGGCCTCGCACGGCGGCGAAGTAGGCGGGCCAGTCGCGCGTCGCCGCGTGGACGAAGGCTGGCCCGGGCTGGTTCGATGGCGGCGTTTGCATAGGCTGGCACCAAATGTACCCCGATCTCCAATCGTTCGTTGCAGCACTCGAGTCGGCCGGCGAGCTCGTGCGCATCACCGAGCCGGTCTCGCCCGTGCTCGAGATCGCCGAGATCACCGACCGCGTCAGCAAGAGCCGATGCCCCGGGCCCCCCGCGGACGCCACACGTGCCATCGACCCCAGGCACCACGACCGCGGCGGCGTGGCGCTGCTCTTCGAGAACGTCGAGGGCTGCGACTTTCCGGTGCTCATCAACGCCTTCGGCTCGTACCGCCGGATGGAGATGGCGATGGGTTGCCACGACGACGGGCACACCCCGGGCGGGCTCGAGGCGATCGCGGGCGTGATCGCCGAGCTGACCAAGCCGGTGCCGCCGCGGTCGCTGAAAGAGCTCATCGAGGCGGGCGGGCGGTTCTTGCCGCTCGTGAAGATCCCGCCGCGCAGGGCGCGGTCGGTGCCGGTGCAGGAGGTCGTGCGGACGCGTGACGAGATCGACCTGCGGCGCATCCCCGCGCTCCGCTGCTGGCCGCACGACGGCGACTTCGCCTCGCTCGCGTACCCGGCGGGCGTGAACGACGGCATCGAGGGGCTCGGCTCTGGCGAGGAGTGGGACCAGTTGCACCGCGGGCGGTACATCACCCTCGCGGGCATCCACACGATCCACGCCGACGACGCGGGCGATCCGAAGCCGGCGTCGCACAACATCGGCATGTACCGCGTGCAGCTGCTCGGCAAGGACCGCCTCGCGATGCACTGGCACATCCACCACGACGGCGCGTCGCACTGGCGGTCGTGGAAGAAGCGGGGCGAGCCGATGCCCGTGGCGATCGTGCTGGGCGGCCCCAGCGTGCTGCCCTACGCCGCGACCGCGCCCCTGCCGCCGGGCATCTCGGAGCTACTGATGGCCGGCTTCCTGAACAAGGGCGGCATGAGGCTCGCCCCGGGCAAGACGGTGCCGGTGCGCGTGCCGGCCGACGCGGAGATCGTGATCGAGGGGTACGTCTCGCACGAGGCCGGCCCGATCGGCTTTGATCCGCGTAGCGACGAGCCGCTGGGTGATGGCGCGGTCTTTGAAGGGCCCTTCGGCGACCACACGGGGTTCTACTCGTTGCCGGATCGGTACCCGATCGTGAAGGTGACGGCCGTCACGCACCGCAAGAAGGCGATCTATCCGACGACGATCGTGGGGCTCCCGCCGCAGGAGGACTACTACCTGGGCAAGGCGACCGAGCGGATCATGCTGCCGCTGCTCAAGACGCTGATCCCGGACATCATCGACTATCACCTGCCGATGTTCGGTGCGTTCCACAACTGCGCGGTCATCCAGATCAAGAAGCACTATCCGCTGCACGCGCGGAAAGTCATGCACGCGGTATGGGGCGCGGGTCAGATGGCGTGGACGAAGGCGGTCATCGTCGTCGACGAGGACGTCAACTGCCATGATCTGACCGCGGTGCTCGAGGCTGTCTGCCGGCACTGCGTTCCCTCACGCGACATCGAGACGGTCAACGGGGCGCTCGATATCCTCGACCACGCGGCACCGCGGCTGGGCTCGGGCACCAAGTTCGGCTTGGACGCGACCCGGAAGGTCACCGGCGAG
>CAYQAD010000164.1:0-4191 GCA_964415125.1 uncultured Phycisphaeraceae bacterium
GGCGAGGACGCGATCAAGATCGATTTCTTCGCGGGGTACAGCTCGGCCGATGGGGCGGGGCACTCGGTGAGCGGCGTGCATGTGCACAACGCGCGGAAGGTGATGGACTTCTTCCGGATGCCCGACTCGCCGCTGACGGCGAAGGACTTCGCGGCGATTCCCGCGAGCGCCGATATGGCGCAGATGGTTCGCTTCGATCTTGGATTCGCGAACGCGATGCTCGATCACGCGGCGGAGCTTGGGGCGCCGATCGATGACCTGCTCGAAGAGGTTCAGGAAGAGATCGGGCTTGATATCCGCGGCGATCTGCTCGAGGCGATCGGTGGGACGATGGCGGTGTACACGGCCGAGGCGTCGGGCGAGCCTTTCATCGCGCTGTTTGAGATCAAGGACCGTGCGGCGTTCGGTCGGTTCGAGTCGAGCATGCACGATCTGATCGCGAGCGCGAAGGATCGGTTCGACATGCCGGCGCGATACATCCAGGTGGACGCGTGGGAGCACGCGGGGCGTGCGCTCAGGACGCTGCGGTTCCCCGGGCTGCCGGTGCCGGTGGAGCTGACGTACACGACGGTGAACGACTGGATCGTGCTCGCGCCCACGGCGCAGGGGGCGCTCTTTGCGGCGAACCAGGCGGAGGGCAAGGGCGACGGGGGGCTGATGGCCAGCGCCTCGCTGAAGGGGTTCATGCCGAGCCGGACGGACATGCTGAGCTTTACGTTCTACGACACGCCCGAGCGGATTGGCGAGGCGTACCCGCTCGTGTCGCTGGCGGGGGCGGCGATCGGCAACGTGGTGCGTTCGCCGCACGCCGATGTCCGGGGGGCGGATCGGAACCCGGGCATGGTGATCCCGCCGCTGGCGGAGCTTGCCGAGGGTGCCCGGCCGATCGTGCAGTACTCGTGGATGGAGGGCGACGCGTACCGCGTGGTGAGCACGGGCGATGAGAGCCTTGCGGTGAACGTGATGGGGCAGACGGGCGGCTCGCTCAACGGCATGGTGACGCAGATCATCAGCGGGATCGCGACGAGCGCGGACCGCTAGCGGCTGCGCATCGCGTGAAGCAAACCGAATACCCTCTGGGCATGAACGCGATGCCCAGAGGGTTTTTCTTTGCGATGTGTGTGCTTGCGGTCGTTGCGTCCGGCAGTGGGGGGGTGACTGCGGCTGAGACGGCGGATCGGCCTCGGGCGCTGGTGTCTTGGCACTTTGATCCGGCGGGCTTTGCATCGGTGGAGCGTGCGGCGGGCGCGAGGTCGTTGATCGAGTCGGGCGTGCGCACGTTGCTCGCGACGGGTGTTGTTGGGGATGAGGACGCGGCGGCGGCGATCGGGGCGGTGCTGGGTCTGAGCGTAGTTGCGGCGGGCCCGCATGAGCTTCGGGTGTTCGCGGCCGACGGTCGTGGGGCGGCGGGCGAGGTCTCCGCTGTGCTCTCGATGGATCGGCCGGGCGATACGGCGGCGGTGGTGCGCACGCTTCGGGCGGTGCTGGTTGACAGCCTGCCGGATGATGGTGCGGCGGTGCAGTCGGAGATCGAGTGGGCGGATGGGACGAGGGCGGTTCGGCTTCGGCGCGAGGCGTGGCCGGCGTGGCTTTCGGTGGCGTGGGGTGTGCGGGAGGGGCGGTTTGTGGTGGAGGTCGGATCGCCGCCGGCGGTGGAGGTGCGGCGGGCGGCGGGGCCGTTCGGTGTGCGGGTGGATCTTGACGGCTTGCGTTCGGCGATGCCGGAGCAGGTGGCGCGGGGTGATGTGAATGACCTGCTCGGGACCGCGGGGCTTGCGCACGCGCGGTGGTGGTCGGCTTCGAGTGCGTTCGAGGCGGTCGGCGAGGATCGCGTGCTGCGGGTGCGGATGGCGTGGTCGTCGCGGCGCGAGGCGCCGGGTGTTGAGCGGGGGCGTGAGCTGCGTGATGGTGTGTGCCCCGCGTGGGCGCTCGGGCTTGGTGGGTCGTACGTGCTGCCGATGGATGTGGATTGGCGGGGTCTGATCGCGCGGGCGCTATCGGCGACGGCGGCGGATGTGCAGGGCTGGAAGCGGATGGAGCTCGATGCGCGTCGGCAGATGTGGGCACGGACGCACGGCGCGACGCTCGAGCGGTTGCTCGCGTCGCTGGGCGATGTGGCGGTGGTGACGGACGTGCCGACGCCGGCGGTGCCTGTGCCCGGGCTGGGCACGGTGCTCGTGCCGATTGAGGGCGATGGGTTGCCGGCAGACGATCTGGCGGCGGTGGTGCGTGCGATTGGGTGGGAGGTGGCGCGTGAGGGGGACGTGTACGTCGCGACGACGTCGGGGGCTGTCGCGGCGTTGTCGACGGTGGGCGTGACGCCGGCGTGGGCGGTGGGGGAGCGCGGGGGGACGCGGGTGTTGGTTGTGTCGTGGAGCGCGGACGCGGTGCGGGAGGCGCTGGTTGCGCTTGGTGGGTAGTGGGGTGGTTTGGTTGGCAGAGGTAGCAAGCGCACGGGTTGCCCTTCGGGTCAACCCGTGGCACGGGGGATGCGGTTGGATGGGGCGGTGCTAGACGGTGATGGCGCGGGTGAGTTCTTCGAGTGAGGTTTTGCCGGCGATGAGTTTCTCGATGCCGTCGTCTCGGAGTGCGTGGAGGTCGCCGGTGTTGCGGGCGGCGGCGGCGATGTCGCCCGCGGAGACGTTGCGGGTGATGAGCGAGCGGAGGTCGTCGCTGACGGTGAGCATCTCGTAGAGGCCGACTCGGCCTCGGTAGCCGGTGTTTCGGCACTCTCGGCAGCCGGTGCCTTGGCGGAGGGTCGCTCCGGGTGGGAGCTGCACGCCCGGGGGGAGCTCGGCTTGGGTGGGCGTGTGCGGCGCGGAGCACTCGGGGCAGACTCGGCGGACGAGGCGCTGGGCGATGACGCCTTCGAGGCTCGAGGCGACGAGGAAGGGCTCGATGCCCATGTCGAGCAGACGTGTTGCGGCGGCGGCGGCGCTGTTGGTGTGCAGGGTGGAGAGGACGAGGTGGCCGGTGAGGGATGCCTGGACGGCGACCTCGGCGGTCTCGCGGTCGCGGATCTCGCCGATCATGATGGCGTCGGGGTCGTGTCGGAGGATTGAGCGGAGGCCCGAGGCGAAGGTGAGGCCGACGGCGGGGTTGACCTGGATCTGGTTAACGCCCTCGACGTGGTACTCGACGGGGTCTTCGACGGTGATGACCTTGACGCGCTCGGAGGCGATGCGGGCGAGGGAGGCGTAGAGGGTGGTGGACTTGCCCGAGCCGGTGGGGCCGGTGACCAGGAGGATGCCGTGGGGACGCTCGATCTGGGTTGCCCAGCGGGAGAGGACGCGATCGGGCATGCCCAGCTCGGGGAGGCCGAGCATGACGGCGGACTTGTTGAGCACGCGGAGGACGACGCCCTCGCCGTGGAGCATGGGGATGATCGAGAGGCGGAGGTCGAACTCTTCGCGCGGGCCGGTGCGGCGGCGATGTCGGAAGGTGATTCGGCCGTCTTGCGGTCGGCGTTTCTCGGCGACGTCGAGGCTCGCCATGATTTTGAAGCGGCTGACGATGGCGGAGGCGAAGCGGTGGATGGAGGCGGGGACGTTGGCGCGGCTGAGCACGCCGTCGACGCGGTAGCGGACGTCGAGCCCGTGCTCGTAGGGCTCGATGTGGACGTCGGTGGCACGTTCTTCGATCGCTTCGGCGAGCAGGTCGTTGACGAGTCGGACGACGCTTGCTTCTTGGGCGAGTGCTTCGTCGTCTTGCGCGTCGTCGGTGGTGGCGGCTTGGGGGTCGTCGCCGGCGAGTTCGTCGAGTGTGTCGCCACCGACGCCGTAGTGCTCGCGTATGAAGTCGGTGAGGTCTTGCTCGTCGGCGAGGACGAGGCGGATCGCGGAGCCGGTGAGGAGGCGGAGCTCGTCCATGGCGGAGAGCTCGAAGGGGTCGCAGGTGGCGACGGTGAGCGTTTTGCCGTCTTTGGCGATCGGGACGCAGCGCTGCTTGTAGACGAGGCGGTTGGGCAGTGCGCCGAGGACGTCGCGCTCGACGGCGGTGGCGGAGAGGTCGACGACGGGCATGCCGAACTGCGAGCCCACGGCGTCGAGGACCTGGTCGCGGGTGACCACGCCCATGCGCACGAGGACGCGATCGAGGCGGTCGCCGGTGGAGGACTGCTCGCGCAGGGCACGATCGAGATCGCTCTGCGTGATCAGGCCGTTTTCGATGAGTACGAGGCCGACGCCCATG
>CAYQAD010000164.1:4291-6110 GCA_964415125.1 uncultured Phycisphaeraceae bacterium
TCGAAGAAGACGCGGGCGATGTTCTCGACGGAGGGGTTCACGCCGGTGTCGGTGGCGAACTCTTTGGTGTCGGCGTTGAGGTGGGTGTGGTCGAAGGGCTCGATGAGGTGCTCGTCGACGAGGCGTTCGAGGTCGGCGAGGGTGAAGTGGTCGGATGGTGGGGCGTCGAGATTGATGGCGACGCAGGGCTCGATGCCGTAGTTGTGGCCGTGGCCGCTGGGGTTGTTGCACTTGCCGAAGGCGGCGCGGTTCTCTTCGTCGGAGAGGGTGGGGATGTGGAGGCGGTGGGCGGCGGCGAAGTCGAAGCGCTGGCGCATGAGGGCGATGGCATTCGAGGTGGATTCGGTCGCGGGTTGGTCTGCCATGCGGAACTCCAGGCGGTAGGTCGGCGTGATGGCCCAAGTGAGTGACGCCAGTGTGACGGGCAGGGCGTCGTCGATTGCCCGGGCGAGGGCGGGGAGCATGGACGCGGGGTCGGTGGTTGGGTCGTGCTCGCAGGCGCTGGCGATCATGGGGATGGCGGTGGCGCGGACGGCCCGGTCGATCGCTTTGATGTCGATGAGGTAGCCGGTGGTTGCATCCGGCTGGCCCTCGCAGTCGATGTGGAGTTCGTAGTAGCGTGCGAGGCCGACGGGCCTTGGGAAGGCCGCATAACCGTTGCGGTGTGGGTCGGGCTTGGTCGCGGCGTCGGCCGGTTGGCCCGGGTTGACGCAGAATCGAATGGATCGGTTGAGTCTGAGCACGCTGGGATGGTATTCGCCGGGATTGGCCGGCTGGCTTCGGGTGTGGCGGGTCGGCGTGCGATATCGTTTGCGTCGTGTCGAAAAAACTGGCCGGTGCGTGCGCATCGGCGTTTGGGAGTTGATGCCATGTCGTTGATGTCTTGCGCTGTTGCCTTTGGTCTCGCGGCGTCGCTGATCGCGGCCCATCCCGGGCATGATCATGATCATCGCGCCGATGGCGACGCGGACAACCCCGCGTACGTGCTTGGCTACACGATGACGGGGATCGATGGTGAGGAGGTCGAGCTCGCGCAGTACGAGGGCAAGGTGCTCATGATCGTCAACACCGCGAGCCGATGCGGGCTGACGCCGCAGTACGAGGCGTTGCAGGCGGTGTACGAGGAGCACAAGGACGACGGGCTGGTGGTGCTTGGGTTCCCGGCGAACAACTTCGGCGGGCAGGAGCCCGGGACGGACAAGCAGATCGCGGCCTTCTGCTCGGAGCGGTACGACGTGACGTTCCCGATGTTCTCGAAGGTGAGCGTGAAGGGTGATGATGCGCACCCGCTGTTTGTGCAGATCGCCGAGCTGCCCGAGCCGTTGGGCGGCGAGCCGGCGTGGAATTTCACGAAGTTCATCGTCGATCGGTCGGGGCATGTCGTGGCGCGTTTCGAGCCTCGCACCCGGCCCGACGCGGACGAGGTGCGGGCGGTGCTGGCGGACCTGCTCGAGGACGAGGGCTGAGGGTCACGGTCGCTGGGTTGGTGTAGGCTGACGCGGGATGCCTGCGTTTCGATACACGGCGGTGGCGGCGGGTGGCGAGCGTGTGCGCGGCACGGCCGAGGCGCCGTCGCAGGCGGCGGCTGCGGCGGAGCTCGAAAAGAAGGGCCTGACGCCGATCGAGGTCGTGGCGGGCGGCGGGCGGACGTCGCGGCGCAAGGGCGTGTCGGCGCGGGCGCTGGCGGCGGCGTACAGCCAGCTCGGCGATCAGGTGGCGGCGGGCGTGCCGCTTGTGCGCGGGCTTCGCATGTTGGGCGAGCGCAAGAGCCAGCCGAGGATCGGCGAGGCGTTTACCGCGATCGCGGACCGGGTCGAGG
>CAYQAD010000165.1:0-6078 GCA_964415125.1 uncultured Phycisphaeraceae bacterium
CGACTCCACGCCGATCACGGGCATCACGCCCCAGCTCGCGTTGGTCAGGAAGACCTCGTCGGCATCGAGCACGTCGTCGACCACGACCATCCGACGCTCAACCGTCAGCCCCTCGTCGCCCGCCCAGTCGAGGATCGCGCCGCGCGTCACACCGGGCAGCACCGGGCTCGGGATCGCGCCCGCCCCGCCGATCTCGGCCTCTTCACCCCGGGCGATCGGCGTGATGAGCGCGCCATCGCGCACGACGAACGCGTTGCTCACACACCCCCCCGCGAGATGGTTGGTCGCGCTGAAGACCAGCGCCTCGCCGAAGCCCTTGCCCGCAGCGGTCTGCAGCTCGCGCAGGCGCGGCCAGTACCACACGGTCTTGTGCGACGCGAAGGGATCGAACGCGTTGGTCTTCCAGTCGGACAGGCCCACGCGCACGCCCCGCGTGTACATCTCCTCGGGGTAGGCGGTGGCGGGCTGGGCGACGATCATCACGCCGGCCTGGTGCCCGGGCTTCGCGCTGACCCCCCCACTGCCGCCCGCGCCAGCGAGCAGATTCAGGTCGCCCCCGGTGATGGTCATGCGAACGCGGGCCGAGTCGCCCGGCTGGCGGAGCACGCCGCTGCGGCGGACGGTCTCGATGATCGCGTCGGCCAGGCCGTCGACGCGCAGCCGCTCGCTCAGCCCGAGCTCGCGCGCGCTGGTCTGGAGCCGCTCAAGGTGCTCGGTGAGGCGGAAGACGCCGATGTTCTCGCCCTCGGGCGCGTCGATCATGCCCGCGCGGAGGGTCTCGAACAGCCCGATGCCGTGCTGCACCGAGGCATCGAACGCGCTGATCATCGCCCCGGATCGCTGCACGAACTGGCCGTTGATGAAGACCTCGCCGGAGGGCTGGGGCCCTTCGGGGGGCGAGGTCGGCGTTGGTTGGTCGGGGGTCCCGCGTGCGTGATCGGTCATGCCCGAGCGTACGCGGTGGGCGCCGTCGTGGGGTCGGCAGCTGGTGCGCAGCAGAACGGGCCGCCGGGCACTCCAGTCCGGCGACCCGTTCTTATCAGGCTCCCGAAGGCCCGACGCGGCACACACACGCGGCGGGGCGGGGCCCGGCTCTCCCTCCCCGGGAAAGCTTCTGCACGCCGATGCGCCCGACGCGGCATCGGCCTCTCAAACGCGCTGCGCGACCGGATGGTCGCGCAGCACGTACACACGTGTGCCCGGGGCGCACCCCCCGGGCCGAGACGCGAGCGGACACATCGCTTGGATGCTGCTCCACAGGTGCCCGAAGCCGGCGCTCCTCGTCGGCCGCACACACAGGCCGATCGCGGACGCACCACTCGTCGGGCGTGCTCGGCCCCCGCAAACGGATCAGGGCCACCGAACACCCGCTCGAATCGCGTGCGATCGACCGAGCCGACCCGCACGCGCTCTTCACACCCCCGCACCACGCCTGCCCGAGCCGAGGAACCAGCACGGGAGACGCTGCCCCACGCGTGCCGGCGCACTGAGACCACCACCCACTCACGTGGACTCGATCGGCGTCGGCGTGTGTTCGCGTGAGAGCCTGAGTGCCAGGCTGCTGTCGTCCCGCAGCCGAAGTCGGCGTGCGAGAGAAACGTCCAACCCCCCAACCAATCCGCCCGGCGAAACCGCCCAAGAAACCTCGGAGCAGGTGCGCGATCCGTCGACAATGACTCGACGACTCGAAGCACCCGTCGCGTCGGCTTCGACGCGGTGTCGCCCCGGTATCGACGGACCCGCGGGCACCCCCCTGGCACCCGCTGCTGATGGGCCTTGGTAAGCGTCGGCGTGCCGAGGCTCAGGTCAGGTCCAGGTCCGCCCGAGGGCGTGCCAACCGGTACGAGGCCGAAAAGTGAGTGGTTGCTCTACCGGTTGACCGGACTCCCAGAATTCTTTATGAAAACGGTTCGAGTTCGCCCGAACGCAGCCGAGTGCGTCGTGTCTCGACACAGGCGGGCTCGGACCCCGGCTGCGCGCGGTCGTGCGCCGGCCTTGGGAAGCGAGCTTGTGCGCTGCGTCACATGCCGCCGATCGTGCTGGCGTTGCTCGGGTCGGCCCCTCGTGATCCAGCCGCCCGAAGTGTTGGCGGCCGGGTTGGGCCTGCGCCGCCACATGGGTGGTCACGCGTGGGCCGGGGGAAATGGGGCGTGTGGCGCACAAGGAAAAGGCCGGTGCGACGCATTGCGTCGAGCACCGGCCCAGAGAGAGGGGCGTGGTTGTGCGTCAGCCCGAGAAACACCCGGCCCGACCACTCTGATACGGAGGAAAGCTCGTGCGGTTCTGTCCCGAGCAGGGCACACGCGCACGGGTGACACAATTGGGCGTTTCTGCGTAGCTCTTGGACGGCCGAGTCGCACGAGCAAAAACAACGCCGGCGCCCAACAGTGAAGCGGACGCCGGCGAGAGAGAGGAGGCGGATTCAAGGGGGCGTCGCGGCACCACCCCGGGCTTTACCCTGCTCGGATTTCGGCCCTTGCCAATGCATGGGCGCAGTAACGCGCGGATTTCTTTACCGGACTTTCGCGCGGGCACGCGCGAACGTGCCTGTCCCCTCCGAGACAACCCTAAAAAAGGGGTTGAAGCGTTGCCGGATCAGCCAAGACGGGCTGAGCGAGAGCACGCCGGTTTCGCCGCGCATCGAGAGCGTGCCGAAGGGCAGGCCGCTGACGACGGTTGCGTCGGCCGTGCCGAGGATCGGGTCGTCGGCGGGGATCGCCAGGCACCCATGGCTGAGGCTGAAGACATCGGCGGGCCAGCGGAGGTCGAGGGGCGTGGTGCTCGCTTCGGTCGAGCCCGCGGGGCGATGGATGCTCGCGACCGCGCCCGTATCGTCGTTGGTGCCGACGACGGTGAGGGCGAAGTCGCTCGCGGGGCCGGCGAGCAGGGACGTCGCGACGCGGTCGACGCCGTCCTTGAGCAGGTCGGCCTCCATGGCGCGGGCGTTGACATCAAAGAGCACGAGCCGATGCTCGCCGCCAACGTCGGGCACGCGGGGCAGCTTCGACATCAGCCGATCGACCAACGCCTGCGCGCTGACCGTCGAGTCGACGACCGACTGGAAGGCGAGGATCGGAGGCATCGCGCCGAGCTTGCCTCGCTTGTGCAGCGTCGCGATGCGCGCCTCGACACGCTTGGTCAGCAGCCACGCCCGCTCGCTCTGGTTCTGGCTGAACGAGCAGTACTTGAATGGGTCGATCTCCGCCTCGACCCTCAGCCACGCGAACTTCTCGAACGGCTTCATCCAGCTCAGCACATGGCTGACGCGCGTCAGCTGTGCGAACGGGCTCACGCCGATCATCGGCGAGATGAGCACGAGGCCGTCGGTGTGCACGGTGCCCGCGTCGATCTCGCGGAGTGTCTCGCTGACGACGAGCGCGCCGCCGTTGGAGAAACCGACCATGATCGTCGGCGCATCGCCCACGCGCTGGCGAACGCCCGCGGCAGCGACACGCACGGCTGCCTTCCAATCGGCAATACTTGCCTCTGCCAGCGCGTGAGGCGTCGTGCCGTGCCCCGGCACGCGCAGGCCGACCGCGAGCCAGCCGCTCGCGCGGAGTTGCTGGGCGAGGGCACGCATCGAGTAGGGGGAGTCGCTGAGTCCATGCACGAGCAGGACGCCTCCGACGGGCTCGCCGTCCGGCTCGAGCACGAACGTGCGGTTCCAGTTTCGATCGAGCACCGAACGAGGATCGGTTGGCGAGCCGGCGCGGTACCGCGAGAGCACGCTCTCGGTTGCGCCGGCCCACGCGTCGTCGATCAGCGCGTCGAGCTCCGCGAAGATCACCGCTTCCTGCGCGAGGTAGTCGTCGAGCGTGTACCCCGTCGCCGCGTCTGCCGCGACAAACTCCGACGCCGGCCCCGCGCGATGCCATGGCTCGAGATCGCGGTACCCGCGCGACGCGATCGCCCAGCCGATGACAAACGCGACGAATACCGCAACGAGCGTGACGACCGCGTGCGTCGCGAGGAGCGCGAGCAGGCGGCGCACCCATCGCCGGCGCACGGCATCGGTCGCAGCGGGCACGGAATCAACGGCCGGGGTCTCATGTGCGTTCATCCGCACACGGTACCCCGGCACAGAGGCAGGCTGTGCTATGCCCTTGGACCCTGCGCGGTTGGTGCGGGCCTGGCTGCGTCGGCCTCGACACGCTCGAACGTGAACCGCCCGTCGGCAAAGTCGACGCGGACGCGATCACCCGGCCCCAGGTCACCCTCGAGCATCCGCGTCGCCAAAGGGTTCTCGACGCGCTGCTGGATCGTGCGCTTGAGCGGGCGGGCGCCGTAGGCGGGGTCCCACCCCTCGCGGGCGAGCTCCTCGCGGGCCGCGTCCGTGAGCTCGAGCGCCATCTGTCGACCGGCGAGGCGCGTGCGGAGCAGGCCGAGCTGGATGTCGGCGATGCCGGCCATCTGCTCGCGCTTGAGGCGGTGGAAGACGACGACCTCGTCGATGCGGTTGAGCAGCTCGGGCCGCATGAACTCCTGCCGCATGCCCATGTTCAGGCTGGCGTTGAGTTCCCCACGCTCGGCGATCTGCTCGGGGCTCAGCCCCTTGCCCTGGAGGTCCATGCCCGGCCCGCGGCGGATCAGGTCGCGCACCGCGGCCTCGATCTCCCAGTCCTCGGCGCCCGCCTCGGTCATGTCCTGGATCCGCTGGCTGCCGATGTTGCTGGTCATCACCACGATCGCGTTGCGGAAATCGACCGTGCGTCCCTGGCCGTCGGTCAGTCGCCCGTCGTCGAGCAGTTGCAGCAGGATGTTGAACACGTCCTGGTGCGCCTTCTCGATCTCGTCGAGCAGCACGACGCAGTACGGCCTGCGACGCACGGCCTCGGTCAGCGCGCCGCCCTCGTCGTAGCCGACATACCCGGGCGGCGCGCCGATCAGCCGGCTGACCGCGTGCTTCTCCATGTACTCGGACATATCGATGCGCACCATCGCCTCCTCGGTGTCGAAGAGGAACTCGGCCAGCGCCTTGCACGTCTCGGTCTTGCCCACGCCCGTGGGGCCCAAGAACAGGAAGCTGCCGATCGGGCGGGCCGGATCGCCCAGCCCCGCGCGGCTGCGGCGCACCGCATCTGCCACAGCGCGCAGCGCCTCGTCCTGCCCGACCACGCGCTCGCCCAGGTGCGTCTCCATGCGCACGAGCTTGTCGCGCTCTGCTTCCACGAGCTTGGTGATCGGGATGCCTGTCCACCGCGCGACGATCTCGGCGACCTGCTCGGCGTCGACTTCCTCGGAGATGAGCGCGCCGCCGCGGGTCTTGGTCTCGTCGAGCACGCGCTCGGCGTCGTCGAGCTGCTTCTCGAGCTCGCGCAGCTCGCCGTACTGGATGCGGGCGGCGGTCTCGAGATCGCCCTGACGCTGCGCGCGCTCGAGCTCGATTCGCTTCGCGTCGATCTGCTCCTTGATCGTGTTGGCCGACTCGAGCTCGGCCTTCTCGGCCTCCCAGCGTGCGGTGAGCGCGCGGTTCTGCTCTTGCAGCTCGCTCAGCTCGCCCTCGATGCGCTCGAGCTCGCGGGCGTTGCCGTCGCCAGCCTCTTCGATCTTCAGCGCCTCGCGCTCGATCTCGAGCTGCATGATCTTCCGCCGCAGCTCGTCGAGCTCGGTGGGCATCGAGTCGTTCTCGATGCGCAGGCGGCTGGCAGCCTCGTCCATCAGGTCGATCGCCTTGTCGGGCAGGAACCGGTCGGCGATGTAGCGATCGCTGAGCGACGCGGCCGCGAGGATCGCCGCGTCCTTGATGCGCACGCCGTGGTGCGCCTCGTAGCGCTCCTTGAGCCCGCGCAGGATCGCCACCGTCTCCTCGACGCTCGGCTGATCGACGTACACGGGCTGGAAGCGCCGCTCGAAGGCGGCGTCCTTCTCGACGTGCTTGCGGTACTCGTCGAGCGTGGTCGCGCCGATGCAGCGCAGCTCGCCGCGCGAGAGGGCCGGCTTGAGCAAGTTGCCCGCGCTGACCGCGCCCTCGGCGGCGCCCGCGCCGATGATCGTGTGCAGCTCGTCGATGAACAGAATCACGCGGCCGTCGCTCGCGGTGACCTCGGCGAGGACTGCCTTGAGGCGTTCCTCGAACTC
>CAYQAD010000166.1:0-6026 GCA_964415125.1 uncultured Phycisphaeraceae bacterium
CCCGCCAGATCGATCGCCGCGGGCGCAACCTCCGGCCCGCGTGTCAGCACCGCGTGCCCGATGCCCGCGGCCGCGACCACGCCCAGCACGCCCGCGCCAAGGCGCCGACCTCGCTCGGCGTCCCCGCCGCTCACACCGCGCTCTTGGCGCTGGCCGACATCTCACGCATCTGTTTGCGCAGCCCCGCCACCGCGTGCGCAACGGGCTTGGGCGAACCCTGCGCATCGAGCAGCCCGCCGAAGGGCATCTCGGGCGAGCTCTCCGGCGGATCGTGGTCGATCACGTCCTGCCAGCACACGCCGTGCACGTACGGCTTGCCGGCGCAGATCTCGAGAAACGCCTTGGCCCACTCGGCCTGCTGGGGATCGCTCCACGGCGCCCGCCAGTGCCCAGGCTCGAGCGCTTCGGCCTGCGCGGGCGACGCCTTCGAGGGCGCACCGACGCACGTCACGCTGATGGGCTTCTCGAGCCGCTGCGCGTAACGGTCGAGCAGGTCGCTCACGCTCGCGAGGTCACGCGTGCTCAGCCCCTCCGACGGCGAGCCACACTGCAAACGCAGCGCGTACGAGTCCACGCTGATCCCCGCCTGGCTCACCATCTCCGCGTACAGCATGGGCGGCAGGCTGCGCCGGTTGTACGAGTAGTACTCGCCCCAAGGCTGGGTGATCTCGAGTTGCACGCGCGCCGAGGGGTGCAGCTTGCG
Source organism: uncultured Phycisphaeraceae bacterium (assembly GCA_964415125.1). Taxonomy (GTDB): domain Bacteria; phylum Planctomycetota; class Phycisphaerae; order Phycisphaerales; family UBA1924; genus CAYQAD01. The sequence goes on from CAYQAD010000166.1 coordinate 704, forward strand.
CACCATCAGCACGCACACACGCGTGAGGTCCATCATCTGGTCGAAGCTGAACGTGAAGTTGGTATTCACATGCAGCCCCGACGCGACCGTCCACCGCTTCACCGTCCGCCGATACCGCGTGACGATGTGCTTCATGTGCTCGTACACCACGTCGCGCAGCGTCTCGTAGTCGTTCTCCCAGATGTAGATCCACTCCGGGATGCACGACCGACGGAAGTCGATCACCGGGCCGGCCGTCACCGGCAGCTTCGCCTTGCGCACCGCCCACTCGATCCACCGATCCGTCGGGCCAAAGGAGTAGCTGCCCTCCTTGGGCTCCATGTCACGCCAGCGCATGGGCATCGTGATGAAGTCCATCGAGCCCGACAGCACCTTCTGCAGGTTCTCATCGAACCGCTGCGGCCCGACGCTTGCGCCGACCTGCGGGCGGCCCGGCATCACCACCCCGGGCGTCGAAGGCACGATAATCGGCACGTCCGCCGGCGGCGCCTCGCCGGCGGCGGCGGTGTAGACCTCCACCGCCCGCCCGTAGATCGCCCCCGTCGCACGCTGCTCGACCATCCGCTCGGCGTACAGCCGCGCGAGCTGTTCCGATGCCTCGATCGCGAGCGTCAGGCTCGCACGCGCAAGCTGGTCGGCGTGCCACGCGTACCCGCCCCGGTTGCCGTGCTCGTCGTTGGGCTCGCGCTGGGCGACCAGCGCCCGCGTAAAGGTCGCCCGCGCGCGCTCGAAGAGCACGAGCACGGGGTGGTCCGTCGGCAGGTCGACCAGCTGCCAGTCCTCGAGCTTGTTGAGGAACAGCATGATCCGGTGCCGCGCCAGCTCGAGCGCGAGCAGGTACGGCTCGTCGCTCGAGGGCAGCAAGCACGTCCGCAGCGTGAGCACACCCGGGGTGAACTCGACCGTCGCGTCCTCCGCGGTGATCGCGCCGGGCTCGAACTGCAAGCTGAGCCCCGCCGCCTCCTTGGCGGTCTTGTCGCACACGATCAGCCCGTCCTCGAAGCGCACCTCACCCTGGATCGGGACGTCATCGGTCCCAAAGAGGTGGGCGTGCCGGATCGCAAAGTCCGAGGCCGGCCCGTCCTGATCGAACACCACGAATCGAAGCATGCGCGAACCCGTCTCCCATCAACCCACACGGTCGACTTCCTGGACGTCCGTCCCCAAGTCGCCGCGGCATGACAGCGTATTCTCTCTCGGCCCCCCACGCCCCCCAACACCCCCCGCCCCACGCGCCAGCCGCCGGCACTCGCCCCACGCCCGATGACACCACCCACGCCCCCAAGACCCGTCACGAGCACCAACCTCGCCCTGCCCGGCAAGCGCTCCGGCAAGGTCCGCGATGTCTACCCCCTCCCCGCCGTCGAGGGGCGACCAGCCGCCCTCGCCCTGATCGCCACCGACCGCATCAGCGCCTTCGACGTGGTCATGCCCACGCCCATCCCGGGCAAGGGCATCATCCTCACCCAGATCGCCGCGTTCTGGCTCCGCTGGATCGATCAGCAAGGCCTCGCCAAGACCCACCTGCTCTCCACCGACCACACCCAGCTCCCCGCCCACGCCGCGACGCCCGAGACGACCCCCGACGACCTCGCCGGCCGGACCATGATCGGGCACGCCTGCCGCGTGCTGCCCGTCGAGTGCGTCGTCCGCGGCTACCTCGAGGGCTCCGGGTGGGCCGAGTACCAGCAGTCCCAGTCCGTGTGCGGCATCGCCCTGCCTCCGGGCCTCACCCAGTGCGCCAAGCTCCCAGAGCCGATCTTCACCCCCGCGACCAAGGCCGAGCAGGGCGAGCACGACGAGAACATCGACTTCGCCACGGCCGCCGGCACCCTCGGCGAGGACATGGCCCGCACGCTGCGTGACACATCGCTCGCGATCTACACCGCTGCGGCGGAGCACGCCGCCGCGCGGGGCATCATCCTCGCCGACACGAAGTTCGAGTTCGGCATCGACGAGTCCTCCGGCGACCTGCTCCTCATCGACGAGGCGCTCACGCCCGACTCCTCGCGCTTCTGGCCCGCCGACGACTATCAGCCCGGACGCAGCCAACCTAGCTTTGATAAGCAATTCGTGCGAGAGCACCTCGAGCGGCTGGTCGAGGCGGGCGCATGGACGAAGTCGGCCCCGGGCCCGCGTCTTCCCGAGGGCGTGGTCGCCGGCACCCTCGCGCGGTACCAGGCCGCCCTCGACCGCCTCACATCCGCGTGACAAACCGGAGCCAAAGCCGAGCGTTATCCCCACGCAACGTTACGGCGGCCCGTTTTTCGTAACGTTTCGTCGGGCCGTAACGACGAGGGCCCGCTCGACTCGATTCTTCTAGAAGACCCCGCAGCAAGGCCCGTTTGCGTGCTGCCAGACGAGCCGCCACGCCGCCCCCTGACCGGAACATGCCGGCGTGCGCCGGAAGCGGCATAGGGTCTTTTTGCTATTCGCACGTTAGGATGCGTTTCGCAACCAATACATCGCGATCGTGCTAGGAAAATGTGAGAATATTGCTTCTCTTTGTCGCGGGAGGCGGGTATTGTGTCTATCCCCGCCGCTGTTTCGCGGGACCGGGGATTCACGAGATCGCCGAGCGTGCACCACACTCGCTTCGGCTCATCAGGAGAGGTTTCCATCATGAAGACCACCGCAACCATCGCCATCCTCGCCATCGCCGCCGGCGCCGCTTCCGCGCAGGAGCTCACCACCAACGGCGACTTCGAGACCGGCGACACCACCGGCTGGGACACCAGCTTCCTCACCGGCGGCCAGACCTTCAACATCACCGGCGACTCCAACAGCGGCGCCTTCGCGGCCGAGCTCTTCAACATGGATGAGGGCACCGGCGGCGTCGTCAAGCAGGCCAACATCGGCATCGGCCAGGTCAACCCCGGCGATGAGATCACCATCAAGTTCTCCGCCAAGGGCAGCTTCGCCGCCGGCGGCGTCCTCTTCGCCGAGTTCTTCACCGAGCTCGACGGCGGCGGCACCTCCTCCACCGAGATCCTCTCGGGCGGCCCGCTCTTCGTCTCCGATCAGCAGGACTACGTCGACTTCGAGTTCACCGTCTTCGCCGGCCCGGATACCTCCGGCGGCGTGACCCTCCAGTTCAACGCCGCGACCGGCGCCGTCACCGGCTCCACCGCCGTTGCCTTCATCGACGACGTCTCCGTCTTCCGCGTGCCCAGCCCCTCCACCGCGGCCCTCCTCGGCCTCGGCGGCCTGGCCGCGGTCCGTCGCCGCCGCTAAGGCTCCGACACCCGTCTTGTCTCTCTCGAAGGGCCGGCCCACCAATGGGTCGGCCCTTTTTCATGCGCGCAACGCCAGGCCACGCCCGAGTATCGGCCCCCCAGCTGGAGCGTCTAGAACCCCTTGAAATGGGGTGTCGCGACGATACACTCGGGGCGTCCGCACCGAGGGTTGGGAGGCCCTCATCACACCACACGCCCCGCGAGACCTCGCGACGGGCCGGGAGAGACACGACATGACCAACGCCACCATCCCGCTTGCGCTGGCGATCGCCGGCTCGGCCGTCGCCGCGCCCGTCTTCACCACCGCCGATCAGCTCACGCCCAACAGCAACGACCGCATCGAGGCACGCTTCCGCGCCGACGCGAACAACTGGGACACACGCCTCGAGTTCGACTCCTTCCCCGACAACGGCGACACCACCGGAAACGTCGCCAACAACCGCTCCAACCTCGAGGGCATCACCTTCGGCTTCGACCTCTCATTCGACAGCACCACCTCCGTCGTCAGCTTCACCATCACACGCCCCGACACGACCACGGCCGTGCTCACGCAGACCGTCTCGGGCTTCGATCAGCTCAACACCATCCAGATCTTCACCTCCGGCTCCCGCGGCTCGGTCACCATGACCGCCCTCGACTTCGCCGGCCTGGGCATGGACACCAACGCCTTCCCCAACATCGACACCCAGCCCAGCGCCCTCGGCGGCCCGACGTTCGCCGAGACCTGGCTCCACTTCGGCAACAGCTTCGACCTGCTCGCCGGCGACTGGTCGCTCACCGGCAACGTCCTCTTCGACGACTTCACCCGCTCCAACCCCTCCGAGGGCACAAAGATGACCGTGAAGCTCCGCGACACGACGATCCCCGCGCCCGGCGCGCTCGCGCTGCTCGGCCTGGGCACGCTCGGCGCGACACGCCGCCGCCGCTAAGCCGCGTCGTTCCCAATCGCACGCCACACGCAACGCCGCGTCCCGACCAGGGCGCGGCGTTCTCATTGCAGGCCTTGCTTCCGACAGAATCGCGCTCGGTTGCACAAGCCGCCGGCTGTAGGCTGATCGCGTCCACATCCAGCGAGAGGAAGACCACCATGCACCGCACGAAAGCCGCCCTGACCCTCACCATCGCCGCCGCCGCGACCGTCGCCCTCGCCCTCGGCCCGCTCAACCCGCCCGCCGGTGCCCCCGCCGACACGAGCCCATCGCTCGGGCAGGTGCTCGGCGCGGTCAACAGCCTGGCGGGCTCGGGCGGCGACCGCCAAGCCTCGGTCCCGGGCGTCGACGCAAGCACCGGCTCGATCGAGTTCGCGGGCTTCGGCCCCGTGCCCCTCATCGGGCTCGAGATCGAGTTCGACCGACCAGGCAACCCGGGCGGCCCGACCGGCTCGCCCTCGCTCGAGGTCGAGATCGCCCTTGTCGCCGGCACGCTCGGCACCCGCGCCACCGGCCCGCTGCTCACCGGCACCATCGTGCCCGACGCGGCCATCCGCGTGCCCGACAGCTCCGGCGGCACCGCACAAATCCTCTCCCTCGTCGACGTCGTCGTCATCAGCTCGTCGACCAGCCTCACCGAACGCGGCGACATGACCTATGCCCCCGTCGAACGCTTCGTGCTCACCGCACGATCAATCAAGATCGACGACGCGGCCGGCACGGTGAATTTCTCGTTCTAACCAGCCCCGCGTATCAGCCGAAGCGCCCGAACGCCAGTCTGGGCGGGCGACACACTCCTGCGCGATAGGCTGCGCTGATGAAGCACCACCGCCAGGAGCTCTGGTTCAACATCCCCGACCGCCGGGGCTACATCAACATCACCGGCGACGTCCAGGCGGCCGTGCGCGCCTCGGGCGTTGAGCACGGCCTCGTGCTCGTCAACGCCATGCACATCACCGCGAGCGTCTACATCAACGACGACGAGCAGGGCCTTATCGCCGACTACGACGACTGGCTCGAGTCCCTCGCCCCCTTCGACGCCTCGCCCCAGCGCTACCGCCACAACCGCACCGGCGAGGACAACGCCGACGCGCACATGAAGCGGCAGATCATGGGCCGAGAGGTCACTGTCGCGATCACGGACGGCCAGCTCGACCT
>CAYQAD010000167.1:0-5965 GCA_964415125.1 uncultured Phycisphaeraceae bacterium
GTCGGCTGAGCGACCGGCGACTCCGGGCTGGCTGGCGACAAGCGGGGGTCGCCAGCACGGGTCTCCACACGCGCTGGACGCACGAGGTCGGACCCGGTTCTCTCCGCAGTGTCGCACGGAAGGTTCCGCAATGCAAGCAGTCGGGCCAGCAGCTGGCGAGAACGGCGACCACGGCCGAGACCACCCTATTTCGGCGTGCTCGCGATCTCGCGATTCCCCCCTTCAACAAAGACCGCGCGGCGGATTATGCTCGGCCGCACGCCGGCATGGCCTGGCGCGAGCCGGCATGATCCGGCCAGAACACCTTCTCAAGGGGGTTTCCGTGGCATTCACGAACATCGCACGCACCCTTGCCGCAGCCGCCGCGCTCGGCACCGCCGCCGCTTCGTCTCAGCCCGCTTCGGCCCAGATCGTCGTGGACCAGGAGAACACCGACGCGCCGGGCGGGGCCGTGCCCAGCTTCGACTGGCAACAGTCCTTCCGCCCGACCGCCAACAACATCACCGGCGCCGCGATGTGCCTGAACTTCGGCCGGGCGGGCAACGCCACGATCCGCCTGCTCGACGGGCTCAACGGCACGGAGATCGCCAGCGGCTTCGCCGAGGGGGCCGGCATCATCCAGGTCGATTTCGGCGGGCCCATCCCCGTCGTGCCCGAGCGCGAATACGTCCTCAAGCTCGAGGCGTCGTTCCAGTGGAACGTCAACACGCAGACCAACCCCTACCCACGCGGCGAGCTCTACATCAACGGCGGCACCTTCGCCAGCGGCAACGGCGACGCGTGGTTCCGCACGTTCACCGACACGAGCTTCGTCGCCGCGTGCGACTCGCCCGCCGACGTGACCACCACCGGCACCAACAACGGCGTGCCCGACGGCCAGATCGATCTGTCGGACTTCTCGGCCTATCTCACGCTCTGGTCCGACAGCAGCTTCGCGGCCGACGTGACCACCACGGGCACGTCCAACGGCACGCCCGATGGCAACGTCGATCTCTCGGACTTCTCGTTTTACATCACGTTGTGGTCGGCCGGCTGCCCGTAGCGATCACACGCCTCACAGGATCCGCTTCGACCGCGGGTAGCTGCCGAGCACGATCAGCTCCTGGCAGTGCGTCTCGGCCTCGAGGATGGCTTGCGTCATCGTCGGGTCGTCGCGATGCCCCTGCGCGTCGATGAAGAAGGTGTACTGCCAGTTCTCCCGGCCCGACGGACGCTTGTCGATGTGGCTCAGGTTGATGCCGGCCGAGTCGAAGACCTTGAGCACCTCGACGAGCGCGCCGGGCTTGTCGGCGGTGTTGAACATGATCGACGTCTTGTCATCGCCAGAACGCTTGGCTTTTTGTCGGCTGATAACGAAGAAGCGTGTGATGTTGTCGGGGTTGTCCTCGATGCGTGGGAAGACGACCTTGAGGCCGTAGAGCTGGCCGGCAAGCGTCGTGCCGATCGCGGCGCTGTTGGGCTGCGAGCCGATGCTCTTGGCGGTCGCGTGCTCCTCGGCGGCGATCTGGGCCGCCCGGCTCGAGCTGGGGGCCGCGATCAGCTCGGCGGTCGGGAACTGCGTGGCGAGCCACGTGCGGCACTGGCTGAAGACCTCGGGCTTCGAATGGATTCTCTTGATCTCGCTGGGCTTGCAATTGCTGAGCAGCGCGTGATGGATCGCGATCTGCACCTCGGCGTACACGTTCAGGTGGCGCGCGTTGTCGAGGAACGCGCCGAGCGTCTCGGCGATGCCGCCACCGGTGGTGTTCTCGATGGGCACGAGCCCGTAGTTCACGTGCCCGCGGCGGACCTCCGTAAACACGCCCGCGATCTCGCGCAGGTCCTCATACTCCACCGACGTGCCGAACTGACGCACCGCCGCGACGTGCGAGTTCGAGCCCTGCGGCCCGAGATACCCGATCCGCAGCGGCTGCTCGAGCGCGAACGATCCCGACATCAGCTCCTTGTAGATCCCCTCGATCGTGCGCCCCGGCAGCGGGCCCTTGCTCGACGCGAGCACCCGGTCGAGCACCTGCGCCTCGCGGTGCGGCGCGTAGATGGGGATGTCGCCCTGCCGCTTCGTCTTGCCGACCTCAACGACCAGGCTCGCACGCTCGTTGAGCAGCTCGACGAGCTTGGCGTCGACCACGTCGATGCGCGCGCGGAGGCCCGCCAGATCGGCGTCCTTTGGCTTCGCCTTGGCGGGGGCCTTTGTGGCAGGCTTCTTCGTCGCCGACTTCTTGGCCCCAGACTTCTTGGCGGAAGTCTTCGCGGCGTTCTTGGCCGAGGCCTTCTTCGAGACGGGACGGGCAGAGCGTTTCGTTGTTCGTTTGGCCATGGGAATGGGTGCTATCGGCATCTGGAGGTGCGGGCTTCGGCGGCGGGAGTGTAAGCACCACCGGCTGGCTCCCAATCAGGCCGGCTGGGCTTCGGCGTTGGGCGGATATCCTCGCCTCGGAAGATTCAAACCCGCGCCACCCACCTGTTGGGGTCAGGCCGGGGCTCGCGGCAATGGAGACGCATTGATGATGAACGGAATCGAGGTCGCGCGGCAGCTGATCGGTCAGGCCACCATGCCGACCGTGCTCGCACGCACCCCCGCCGGCAGCATGGGTGAGATGGGCTCGGCGGTGACCGAGCAGCTTGGGCAGGCGCTCGACAAGTGGCCCGTCGAGTTTCTCGGCATCTCCGCCGCGGCCCTGTTCGCCGGGCTCGTGCTCTGGATCGCCGGGGCCAAGCTGGTCCGCCCGATCTTCATCACGCTCGGGCTGCTCGGCGGCGGCTTCCTCGGCGCGCTCATCGTGCCGGGCTTCGGCGCGGGCCCGGAGGGCGGCGGCGAGACGCTGCTCGGGCTGCCCCCCGCCACCGCCGGGCTGATCATCGGCGGCGTGCTCGGGCTGATCGTCGCCTCGCTGCTCTTTCGCCTCGCGGTGGCGGGCTCGGCCGGCATCGCGCTCGGCGCCGCGGGGCTGCTCGCCGCCACGGTCTTCATCTCGACGAACCCCGACCCCAACCGCACGGAGCCGCCGCCTCGCGATGCGCTCTCACTGCTGCTGCCGGGCGTGACGGTCGAGGGCGAGAAGCCGAGCAACGCCACGCGTGCCCGGCAGGTCTCGTCGCTCTTCCGCGCCGAGGCGGGCGACCAGTGGGACCGCTGGACGATGCGCGAGCGGGCGCTGCTCGTGGCCGGGCTCGTGGTGCCCGCGGCCCTGGGCTTCGGGGTCGGCTCGTTCGCGCCCAAGCGCACGGCCGCGGTCATCAGCGCACCGCTCGGTGCCGCCGTCTGGCTCGCCGGGGGTGTCGGTCTGCTCTTCGCGGCCGGCCAGGTGCCCGACCGGGTCGCGAGCTCGACGCCGCTGATGTGGGCGATCGTCTGGGGCCTCGTCGCGATCGCGGGCGTGGGCATCCAGGTGCTGCTGCTCGGGCGCAGCAAGAAGAAATCATCCGGCAACGACGACGACGGCGACGACGACTAGCACCGAGCGACCCGCAGCCGGCGCGATCGCATCCCACCAAAGATCGGTACTCGCCTCAATGCCAAAGCCCGATACCGCGGCAGTGGCCTGGGCCGACCGGCGGGGCGGCGCTCAGTCGTGGTTGTGGCCCGAGTGGTCGATCTCGCCGAGACCCTCGGTGGGGTCGGGGAAGATGGGCATCATCGTGCCGGCGGGCGGCAGGAAGACCTCGTCCTGGAAGATCGCGTTGTTGTCGACCGGCGTGTAGCGCCCGCTGGTCTCGGCGGCCCCCATGATCGGGCCGGCGAAGATCGAGAGGCTCACAACGCCGCCGGCCGACAGCGCCGCCGCGAACGTCCGGGCACCGAACGGCGTGACCCGCAACGCCTCGTTCTGCTCGTCGGGCTCTTCGAGCAGGGCCGACCCGGCAAGGCGGAGGTAGTAGAACGCGGCGATCGCCGAGTTGATGCCCAGGATCACCACGAGCACGATCTCGCCCGCGCCGATGCCCGCGGTGAAGAGCGGCAGCTTGCCCCAGAACCCCAGCAGCGGCGGCATGCCGAGCAGGCTGATCGCACAGAGCACCATCGACCAGCCCAGCAGCGGGTGGGTCTTGCACAGCCCCTTGAGGTCGGCGACGTCCTCGGGCTCGTCGCCCGATTCGCTATCGCGATTGGCTTTCTCGAGGCACGCGATGACAGCAAACGCACCGAGGTTCATCACGCCGTAGGCGGTCAGGTAAAAGAGCACGGCCGCGATGCCGTTGTTGCGGAAAGTGCCATCGCCCGGGCCGGCGATGAGGCCCACGAGCATGTACCCCGAGTGCGCGATCGAGGAGTACGCGAGCATGCGCTTGGCCGAGGTCTGGACCAACGCGAGGATGTTGCCCACGAACATGGTGAGCACCGCCATGACCCAGAGCACCGTGCGGAGCACGCCGGGCAGCTGGCCGCCCTCGCCGGCGAACGTATCGTGGCCCCACCCGACGGTGCCGAGCAGCACGATCAGGGCGATGAAGCCGGCGGTCTTGGGCACGAAGGCGAGGAACGCCGAGACGGTCGACGACGCGCCCTGGTAGACGTCGGCCGTGTAGAAATGCATCGGGACCGCAGCGATCTTGAAGCCGATGCCGATGACCGCGAGGACCAGTCCCGCCATCGCGATCGGGTTGATGCCGTTGAACTGCAGCGTCTGGTACGCGAGGATCTCGGCGATGCCCGGGTCGCTGGGCGTGCCGAAGAGCATCGTCGAGCCCGTGCCGCCAAAGAGCAGCGCGAAGCCCATGAGGAAGATCGCCGCACCGAGTGCGCCGAGGAAGAAATACTTGACGCCCGACTCCTGGCTCCGCGTGCCCCGCGTCGAGATGACAACCATGACGTAGGTCGGCAGGCTCGTCAGCTCGAGGGCGAGGAAGAGCCAGATCAGGTCGTTCGCGCCCGCGCAAAGCATCGCGCCGGTCAGGCTGAAGAGGAAGAAGGCGTAGAACTCGGCGCGGGTCGCCAGCAGCGGCTGGTACTTCGCCCGGCCGGCCTCGATGGCAGCCTCGAAGCGCCGGTCGACCGTGCCCGCCATGAGCCCGACCATGAGCAGGCCGACGATGCCGATCAGCGCCTTGGCGTAGGGCATCATCGCGCCGAAGCCGCCCTGCCCGGGCGGGCTGGCATGGGCCATCAGCGTCGCGATGGCAAGCCCGGCCGCGGCGATTGCGCCGGTCGACTTGCGGATGGTCGCGCTCGGGCTCAGGCCGACGATCAGCACCACGCACGTGGTCGCGAACAGGATGATCTCGGGCCACATCAGCGCGATCTTGTCGGTCATGCTGGTGGCGAGCAGGGCCGCCGAGAGAAGCGTCGAGTCGGTCATTGGGCGGCTCCCTGGGCAGCGCCCTCATCGACACGCAGCGTCACCGGCACGGGCGGCGCGTCCACCGCCGGGGCCATCGGCGTCACGGCGCGATAGCCCTCGACGACCTGCGACACGGTCTGATTCACCGGATCGCTCACGGCGACGAGCAGGGGCTTGGGATAGAGGCCGAAGACAAGGCAAAGCACCGCCAGCGGCATGAGCACGCCGATCTCGCGGGCGTTCAGATCGGTGGGCAGCGCGTGGGCGTCGGCATCGTCATCCCCACCGTGATCATGATGCTGATCGGGCTCGACGAGCGGGCCGAAGCAGACCTTGCCGACCATGAACAGGATGTAGATCGCGGCGATGATCATGCCGGTGCCCGCGACGAGGGCGTACCAGGGCCCGAGCGTGCCGAACGTGCCGCCGGGCGTGGCGCCGTCTCCATTGGCGGAGACCATATTCCAACCCGCGTCGGCCTGGAAGGTGCCCATGAGGCAGAGGAACTCGCTCACGAACCCGTTCAGCCCCGGCAGCCCGACGGATGCCATCGCGAAGTAGACCATGAAGCAGCCCCAGACGGGCATCTTGTAGGCGAGCCCTCCGAGCTCGCGCATGGAGCGGGTGTGGTAGCGCTCGTAGACCATACCGATGAGCAGGAAGAGCGCGCCGGTCGAGAGGCCGTG
>CAYQAD010000168.1:0-5884 GCA_964415125.1 uncultured Phycisphaeraceae bacterium
GCTGCTCGCCGTCTTCCTGCCCACGACCGTGCTGCCCGGCATCACGGGCCAGCTCTACCGCCAGTTCGGCGTCACGCTCTCGGTCGCCACGCTCCTCAGCTCCGTCAACGCCCTCACGCTCAGCCCCGCGCTGTGCGCACTGCTCCTCCGCAAGACGCCCGAGAAACGCAATGTCCTCTTCCGCGGGCTCAACCTCGGCATCGACGGCACACGGCGTGTCTACGCCGGCACGGTCCGCGTCCTCCTCCGCGTCGCGGTGCTCGGCGTGCTCGCCTTTGCCTTGGTTGTCGCCGGCGTCGTCTGGTCATTCAAGGCCGTCCCGGGCGGCTTCCTGCCAAACGAAGACCAGGCGTACATGTTCGTCAACATCTCCACGCCCGACGCCGCGAAGCTCGGCCGGACCATCAAGGTCATGGAGAAGGTCCAGGAGATCGTCGCCAGCACCGAGGGTGTCGAGTCGTACGTCTCCATCGGCGGCTTCTCGATCCTGACCGGCGCCGCCCAGTCGAACAGCGCCACGCTCATCGTCGTGCTCGACCCCTGGGAGCTCCGCCCCGATCGCCCCGACACCGTCATCGCCGCGGAGATGAGCCGGAAGTTCTACCAGATCACCGAGGCGACGGTGTTCCCCTTCCTGCCGCCGCCCATCCAGGGCCTCGGGTCCGCCGGCGGCTTCGACATGCGCATCCAGGACCGCGGCAGCGCCGGCCCCGTGCTTTTGCAGTCGGTCGCTAACGACATCGCCGCCGCGGCGGGCAGCACCGGTCGGATCGTCTCGCCGTACAACTCCTTCAGCGCCGAGACGCCCCAGCTCTTCGTCGACATCAACCGCGACCGTGCCCAGCGTCTGGGCATCGCGCTGCCCACGATCTTCTCGACACTCCAGACCAACCTCGGCTCCGCCTACGTCAACGACTTCAACCTCTTCGGCCGAACGTTCCAAGTCCGCGCGCAAGCCGAGAGCGAGTTCCGCATGTCCCAGCAGGACCTGCTCGATCTGAAGGTCCGCAACGCCTCGGGCTCGGAGGTGCCGATCTCGACGCTCGCGACCATCCGCGAGACGGCCGGCCCCGCCGTCGTCTACCGATACAACCTCTTCCCCGCCGCCACCATCACCGGCTCGGGCGCGCCGGGTGTGTCGTCGGGCCAGGCGATCGACGAGATGCAGCAGATCGCCGACCAGACCCTCCCGCCTGGGTTCGGCTTCGAGTGGACGAGCCTCTCATACCAGCAGATCGCCTCGGGCAACCTCGCACCGCTGGTCTTCGCGCTCGCGATCGTGTTCGTCTACTTCTTCCTCGCCGCGCAGTACGAGTCTTGGTCCGTGCCGCTCACGATCATGGCGACGATCCCGATCGGCGTGCTCGGCGCGATGCTCGCGACGCTCGCACGCGGCATGGACAACAACGTCTACACACAGATCGGCCTCGTGCTGCTCGTCGCCCTGGTGTGCAAGAACGCGATCCTGATCGTCGAGTTTGCCGAGCAGCTTCGCAAAGGTGGCAAGCCGCTCCGCGAGGCGACGCTCGAGGCCTCGAGCCTGCGCTACCGCCCGATCCTCATGACCGCGCTCTCCTTCGTGCTCGGCACCGCGCCGCTGCTCATCGCGTCCGGCGCGGGTGCCTCGAGCCGCCTCGCCATCGGCACAGCCGTCTTCGGCGGCATGGTGCTCGCCACCGTCGTCGGCATCTTCTTCATCCCGGTCATGTACCTCATCATCCGAACCGTCTTCAAGGGCAAACGCGCCGAAGCCCCCGCGTGACCGTGCCCGCGGCCCGCGCAGCCGCGATCTAGAAACGCAAGATCAGTCCTTCGGCGTGCGGTGCCACGTCTGCCCGAGCGTGATGATGCGTTGCAGCAATCGCGGATAGTCGTACCCCGCCGCCTTGGCCGACGCGGGGAACTCCGAGTTCCACGCGAGCTCGGGGTTGGGGTTCGATTCGATCACGTACACGCGCCCGTCCGGCCGGACGCGCAGGTCGAAGCGCGCGTACCCGCTCTGCTCGAGCGCGCGGTACGCGCGCTTGCACCGGCGGTGGATGCGGGCCGTCATCTCTTCCCCAAGCCCACGGGCCGGCCCGGTCTCGAGCCCGAGCGCCTCCTGATGGGCCACATCCCACTTGAGCTTGCCCGTCGCAATGTTCGGCGCGCCCTCGGGCAGGCTCGTGAACCGCATCTCCCAGGTCGGAAACGTCTCGAGCCGGCGGTTCCCAAGCACACCCACGTACAGCTCGCGCCCCTCGATAAACTCCTCGACAAGGGCGGGTGTGCCGATCGAGTCGTGCATGTACTGGATGCGATCCGCGAGCTTCTCGTCGCTGGTCACCACCGATGCCCGCGCGATGCCCTGCGAGCCGTGCTCCGTCGCGCTCTTCACGATCAGCGGAAACTCGAGCCGCTTGGGTCGTTTGAACGTCCGCCCGATCGGCACCGTCGCGTACTCGGGCGTGGCGATGCGGTGGTGCCGAAGTATCTTTCGCTGGAGCGCCTTGTCGCTGGCGAAGAGCATGCCCACCGGGTTGCACCCGGTGTACGCCTGCCCCGCCAGCTCGAGATATCCCAGCAGGTGTGGCAGCAGCCGCGCCTGCCGATCGAACATCTCAAGAAGGTTGAAGACGACGTGCGGCCGATGCTCATCGAGCGCGTCCCGCACGTCCTCGAGGTGCGTGTCGTGCGCCGCGAACACGACCTCGTGCCCGAGCTCGCGCAGCGCCGCACGCACGTCGTAGTCCGTGCGGTAGGGCGCCCGCGCGACCTCGTCGTCGGGCACGTCGTGGTCCGGGGGCAGCGTGTCCTCCTGCGTGAGTGCCAGCACGCGGAGCGGCTTGGGGTTTAGACGACCAGCCATCGCCCGCCCCTCTGGATGTGGTGCATCGTCTGCACGGTGAGCATCACCGCGACCTGCTGACGCACCTCGTGCTCGTCTCGATCGTCCGGCAACCGGAGCTTGAGCCGACTGGCCCGGCCGATCATCAGGTCATAGGTGTTGTTGATCGCGTACGCGTACTGGCCCGTCCACGTGCCCACGGTCTTGAGCATGTCGCGGCGCCACCGGCGCAGCGACCGGGACGCCGGCCCGCGCGCGTCGCCCTCGACCGGCGGCGGGAAGATGCGCTTGAGGTCGCGATCGTAGATCTCGGGCCGATCGAGCCCGTACCGCGCCTGCCGTTCGGCGTAGTGCTCGCCGAGCGTGTGCGTGAGCGTCGCGAGGGTGCGGTCGCGTCGGCGCGTGGCGCCCACCGGCTTCGTGCCGCCCACCCGTCGCATGAGCTCATCGACCACACGCAGCTTCTCGATGGCCGGCCACTTGCGGTACCGATGTGCCCAGTCGCTGCCCGGCGCGAGCCACACCGCGAAGGTCTCGGCGAAGTCCTCGTCCGGGTGCGCCTGCGCGTAGTGGCCCGAGAGGTGCAGCACGAAGTCACGAGAGAAGGGCTTCGGTCGATACGCCTCCGGGTACGGCATCGAGTGCCGACCGAACGTCTCGCGCCAGAGCTTCATGCGGTGCAGCCCGTACGCGAACTGGATCGCGTGCCCGCATTCGTGTCGCAGCAGCCGCATGCACGTCCGCCGCGTCCCGCCCTCGACCTCAAACATCATGCGCCGCTCGAGGCGCTTCAGCCTCGGGTGGGCCAGATAGAACGGCACCGCGATGCCCGGGCAGTCCGGCGATGAGAACCACTCGTCGCTCAGCCAGACGTTCGGCCGATACACGATTCCAGCCGCCTCGAGCTCCTCCCGGAGCTGGTCGACGCGCGTCTCGACCTCAGTGCCCGCGATGCCGAGCTTGAGCTCGCGCATCGGCAGCCGCAGCAGCCGATCGTCCCGCCACGTGTGCCAACGCCTCGACGGCGCAGCGCTGCTCGAACTGAATCGGGGTGGGGGGGTCATGCGATCGGAGTCCGCGTGTGCACTAGATGGCCATCGGCGTTTGGCGTGGCGGCCCCGAGTGTAAACAACGCGCGAAACACGCGCGCCGCAAGCAAACCGCCCGCGCCGGATTCCCAGCGCGGGCGATGGTTCGAAACAGCGTGCGCTATGTCCGGGCGGGGCGATGCCGATCAGGGGCAGCCGGCCGACCAGAGCGTCAGGTAGTACGAGAAGTCGGAGAGATCGACTTGGCCGTCGGCGATGCCGTTGGCGGTGCCGGTCGTGGTGACATCCGCCCGCGCATCCCCGTTCGACCACAGCGTGAGGTAGAACGAGAAGTCGGAAAGATCGACGACGCCGTCGGGCGTGCCGCTCGCGTTGCCCGTCGTCGTGACGTCCGCGGGCGAGCAGCCCGCGGCGCCGACCTCGCCGCTCAGCGTGAGCGTGAGCAGCTGGCCCTCCTGGGCGCCGCTCAGCGTCCGGTCATCGAACACGCGCAGCGTGTAGGTCGCCTCGTAGGTGCCCGCCGCGCCATCGTCGAGGGTCGCCGTGATTGTCGCCGAAGTGCCCGCCGCGATGTTGTCCAGCGGCAGCCCGCCAAGCGAGATCACCGAGGTGTCGCCAGACGACATCCCGAGCTCGACATCGAGCCCGGCGGTGAAGCCCAGTGTCGCCTCAAGGTTGAATATGTCCACGCTCGTCACGAGGTTGCCCGCGCCTTGCGCGATGCTGCCGAGGTCGATCGTGGCGGTGTCCACGTCGGCAAGCGCCTGGAGCGATGCCTGCGCGTGATCGAGCACGAGCAGCGAGACGCCCACGGTGTCGTCGCCGTCGTTCGCACCGGCTCCGGGGCCGCCGCCGGTCGTCACGTCGAGGTTGTCGATCGTCACAGTGCCCGACTTCATTCCCGCCGAGGCGGTGTCGATCGCGTCGAAGCCGACGTTGATCGTCCGGCTGCCGGCGGTGTTGAGCGCAAAGGCGTTGAACTTCCCGAGCACGTCGCTCTTCGCGTCGCCCGAGACCGAGACCTCGTAGTACGTGCCGTCGTCGCCCGACTTGTTGAGCGTCACCGGCATGGTCAACAGCGTCGTCTCGCCGACGAGCACCGCGCCGAGCGAGATGTTCAGCGCCGAGGTGCCGTTCGTGTTGCCGCCGCCCGCGAGCGCGAGCTGCGTGTCGTTGGCCTGGTCGACGTACACCGACCACACCAGCTCGGGGTTGTCGACGTACGCGTTGCGGTTGTTGGTGTAGTAGAACGGGTTCTCCGACTGCGTCGCGATGATGTGGTTCCGGCGACGCTCGAAGGTGTCGGGCGCGTCCAGGTAGTGCCACGCGACGAGCGCCGAGAGGTCGCCCATCTGGTTGCTGCCGGGCGTGCCGTTGACCAGGCTGATGCCGAGCGATGTCCAGCGCGTGTCCGAGTAGAAGAGCGAGCGGGCGATGTCGCCCTTGTCGGTGTCGCCCGTAAAGTAGAACGTCCCGAGCGAGCGGAAGTTGCCCGTGGTGGTCGACATTCCGAAGGGCTTGTTGCCGCGCGAGGAGTTGACGCTCGGGTTGCACGGCCGCAGCGCGTGCGGGTCGCCAAGGTTGCCACGAGCGGAGTTGTTCGCCGAGCCCGGCTGGCGCGACTGGGGCCAGACATGCTCTCGGTTCCACGTGTTACCCGAGTCCCAGTTGCCCGAGACCGAAGCGCGGCTGTACGCGAGCAGGATGTTCGACGCGTTGTTCGGATCGGTATCGAAGAGCCTGGAGGCGTTGCGGAAGTCGCCGTACGTCCGCTGGATGTGCCCCGCGGACATCGCCGTCGTCAGCGTGGCCTTGAGTGCGCTGCCGGTGCCGCCGACGCCCGCGTAGTAGTTGGGGGGCGGCGCGAACGGATCGGCGTGGGCAGCCGTCGCGACAACAACCGCACCCAGGCAGGCAAGCGAGCGAGTGAACGTCATGGGTCTCTTCTCCAACGGTGTCGTCGTCTGCCGCGTGGTCACACCGAATTTCGGCCCCCCACGGGCGGAAT
>CAYQAD010000169.1:0-5883 GCA_964415125.1 uncultured Phycisphaeraceae bacterium
AGCTCGTCGATCTCAAACTTCGCCGGGTACTTCTCGCGGTCATCCCACGGGCTCTCAGCCGCCTCGATGTGGATGCAGTTGGCCGGGCAGATCGTCGGGCACATCATGCACGCGACGCACTTGACCCGCCCCTCCTCGTCGCGGTTGAGCCGGTGGAAGCCGCGGAAGTTCGACTTCTCCATCCCGCCCTCTTCTACGGGCATGTCCTCGCGGCGCTGCTCGGGATACTGCATCGCCCGGCTGGTCTCGCCCTGCCCGAACGACGTGAAGAAGTGCCTCAGCGTCGTGCCGAAGCCCTTGAACGCCTCATTCAGATAGAACCGCTCCACCTTGCTGAGCGGGGCGGGCTTGAGCACGACGATGTCTTCATCACGAATGGACATGCCGCCAGTATAGATTCCGCCGCGCCCGTCGGCCGATGGGGGTCGCACGCTGTTTGGCATGCCGATCCGGGCCGACCGACGCTCCAACCCAGCTTCGCATCCAGTTTGGCCGGGCGTCCGGTCTGCCATGCCCGTTTGCCATGCCCGTTTGCCATGCTGGTGTGCGATCGCGGTTGCCATGGACGGCCGCCGAGCCCCGGCCGCCCGCCGCTCGTACAATGCTCGCTATGGCCGGCCGGTCCTCACCACCACTCTTCGACCTCCTCCGCGAGGGCGACGGCGACAAGCCCCGCCGAACCGTCATCCTCACGCCCAAACCCGCCGACGCCCATCCCCCAACCCAGCCCCCAGCCCAGCCGGCAACCGCCGCTCCCGCGTCCAGCACGCCGACGCTGGAAACCAAGCCCGTCGCATCGCAGCCGACGCGGGCCGCAGCAGCCGATCGCGCCCAGCCGAGCCCCGCACCGCACGCCGCCAGCCGGACCATGGCGATCCCCACCACCTTCGTCTACGCCGCCGGCGCGATCGTGCTGGTCGCGGTCATCGTCGCCTGGTCCGCGGGCGTCCGCTTCGGCGAGTCCCGCGCCGAGCGCCAGTACTACAACTCGCTCGAGCAGGCGACCATCGCCGACCCGACCCTGACCAATCCGAACACCTCGACGCCCCCGCCTCCCGTCTCGGGCGCACGCAACACCGCGAACGCGAGCCCGCCATCGGGCACCGCGACCTCGGCCGGCGCACCGCCGCCCGCCCCCGTCGCGCGGGGCGTTCGGGTTCTGCTCGCCGGCGGGCCCGCCACGGGCGACCCACGCCAGCCCGGCAACAACTACCTCCACCTCGCCAGCGCCGTCTCGCCCGACCAGGCCCAGCAGGCGGTCAACTACCTCGCCAGCCGCGGGTTCACCGCCGCCGCCATCCCCACGGTTGATCGGCGCGGTCGGCCGAGCAATGATTCCGGCTCCTACGACCTCTTCAGCCTGCTCCCGATCCCGTCGGCCGAATACTCCGCACGAAGGTCCGAACGCGAGTCACACCAAAGGCTTGCGCGAAACCTCGGCAGAGACTGGCTCGCCAGGCCCGAGGGCAACATCAACTTCGACAGCACCCAGTGGCGAAAGTTCGACGGCTAACCCCGTCGAGCAACGCCGAGACAGCCGATCAGCACCGGGGCCATCCCGCCCCACGACCAGCGCGAACCCGCGCGAGTGAGACCCGCCATGAGCCTCGATACATCCCTCAAGATCAAGGGCGGCCTGACCGGCAAGCGCTCCGTTATGACCCGTCCCGAGCGCGTCGCCAAGATGATCGCCGACAAGAAGCTCGATCCCAAGAAGGACGGCGTCCTGGGCATCCCCAAGACCCTCCCCGCCAAGTAATACTGGCCCGATACGCTGACGCAATCTTCCCGAGCGCACGGCTCCAGCCGTGCGCTTTGTTTCTGCGCACATCTCTCCCCCAACCACGCGCCAACGATCACCCATGACCACCTTCGATACCAACCGCCTCATCGCCCGCCGCGCGAACGCCATCGACGCCTCGGGCATCCGCCGTGTCTTCGAGCTCGGCGCCAAGCTCAAGGACCCCATCAACCTCTCCATCGGTCAGCCCGACTTTCCCGTGCCCGAGCCCATCACCGCCGCCGCGATCAACGCGATCGAGGCCGGCAAGAACGGCTACACCGTCACGCAGGGCGTCGCCCCCCTCATCGAGCGCATCAACGAGCACCTCCACGCCGATCTCGGCTGGCAACTGCCGAGCCCGAGCGCCATGTCGCTGGTCACCTCCGGCACATCCGGCGCGCTGCTGCTCACCATGATGGCGATCCTCGACGAGGGCGACGAGCTGGTCATTCCCGAGCCCTACTTCGTGATGTACCCGCACCTGGCGACCATGTGCGGTGCGAGGGCCGTCATGTGCGACTGCGGCCCAGACCTCCGCATGACCGCCGAGCGCGTCGAGCCCCTCCTCACCGACCGCACCAAGGCCGTGCTCATCAACAGCCCGTCCAACCCCGCCGGCGTCGTGCTCACCGCCCAAGAGTGCGACGACCTCTATGACCTCTGCACGAGCCGAAACGTCCTGCTCATCTCCGACGAGATCTACGACGAGTTCACCTACGCCGACGCTCGCACCGACCGCTTCGCCGATGGCTCGCGCGACGCCTGCCCGTCCCCATGCCGAGGCCCCGGCCGAGAGGACAACACCCTGCTCATCCGCGGGTTCGGCAAGACCTACGGCATCACGGGCTGGCGCATGGGCTACGCCGCCGGCCCAGCCGCCCTGCTCCAGCACATCGCAAAGCTCCAGCAATACACCTTCGTCTGCGCACCCTCGCCCGCCCAATGGGGAAGCCTCGCCGCCTTCGACGTCGACATGGAACCCCACATCACCGACTACCAGCAGCGCCGCGATCTGGTGATGGAAATCCTCGGCCCGCACACCAACGTGCCCACGCCAGGCGGCGCGTTCTACGCCTTCCCCGCAGTCCCCGAGCATCTGGGCATCACCGCCACGCAGTTCTGCGAGCGTGCCCTGGAGCGCAACGTGCTCGTGATCCCCGGCAGCGTCTTCTCACAACGCGACGACCACTTCCGACTCAGCTACGCCACACCAAAGGCAACCCTCGAGCGAGGCCTCCGCGAAATCGCCGACCTCATGACGACCTGATCACGAGACGCATCGGCGACGATCGAAACGTCTCATCTTCGCGGCCGGAGGGCCGCGACACAGACAAGACTCCCCCCTCGCCGTCGGAGGGCGGCGACACAGTCAAAGCCCACCGGACGGCCGCGACACAGATCAAAACCGCCACTGAAACTCCATGAACACCCGGTCCTGCGGCAGCTCGGGCTCGAACGTCTGCTCCCCCGGCAGCGCCTGCCGGAACAGGTCGTACCCGATCCGCAAGCCCCCCGTCGTCCCCAGCGGATACGCCGCCTCCGCGCTGACCGCGACGTAATTGATCTCGTCGGCAAACCGCCGACGAGCGCCCGTGCCCCGCAGCGCCCAGCCGCCGGTGAGGTCCCACTCGAGCGACACACTGCTCGCGTCCGCAACGATCGCGCTGTCCTGCTTGATCGACCCATCCGGGATCGGCTCGACAAGCACGGGACCAGTCACGGGTGCCCGCGTGATCGGTTGGGTCGGCCCGGCCTGGTCCTGGTCCGGGTCGAGCTGGACCGGCGCGAGCAGGCGAAGCCCACGCCGCGGCCGCCCGACCTGCCCCGTCCCGCCCCGGCCGAGCGTCAGCGCCGGGATCACCACGTCCGTCCGCATCAGCCGGCGAACCTCGTCCAGCCGGCGCTCGCGATCGGTCGTCGCCGCCTCGAAGTCCGCGCCCTCGCGCAGCACAAACCGCGTCCCGCTCCGCTCGATCGCAAGCGGCCGGTCCGGGTCGCCGAACGACTCCGACCAAGGCTCGATCATCGGCGGCGCGGGCGGCTGCGCAAACCGCCACGCCGGACGCTCCAGCTCAAGCGAAAACCGTTCGCCCGCCTCCGCCCCCTCGCCGGGCGTGTCGGCATCGCCCGTGGATGCCGCGTCCTGCGCGCCGGCAAGCACGCCACAGCACATCAGCGCCGCGCCGAGCCGTCCAAGCCGATTGCATCTGGTCGGATCCATCCGTTCCCGAATGGTACCGCGCACCCGCCAGCCGCCGGCGTTACTTGCCGACGTTGGGCTTCATGTTGGTCGGCTCGTCGGCCGCCGCCGCCGCCGCCAACCCCTCCTCGCCGCTCACCGGGCTGATGCCCGCGTGGATCGCGATCCGCGCGAGCTCCACGCGGTTGGTCACGTTGAGCTTGGTCCCAAGGCTGAGGCGGTGCCACTCGACCGTCTTCACGCTCCGCCCCAGACGATCGGCGATCTGCTGGGTCGTCAGGCCGCGCCCGATGAGCATCAACACCTCCCGCTCGCGCGGCGTGAGCTTGGCGATCGCGCCCGCGTCGTGCGCCTTGGCAGGTGTCGCCGACACGCCGCCGATGACCGTGTCGTGGTCCTCAACCGCCTCGGTCGCGAGCGATCGGCACGTCACGAGCACCAGCCCCGTCCCGGGCAGCGCCCGGTACGTGCTCCGCCGCATCATGCCGCCGCACATTCCGACCAGCGAGATCGGCTCGCCGGTGTCGAGCACCGAGCGCGTCACGCCCAGACGCTCGGTCGCGACCGAGCCCGTGCACAGGTCGTGCAGCTCGGTGCAGTCGCCCACGTCGCCAGCCGCCGCCCGCGTCACATGGTTCATCCACTGCACGTTGCCGTCGCCGTCCAGCACAAACGCCATCACGCCCGCGTCGTTGAACAGCGCATCCCACAGCACACCCGTCACACCATCGCCGCGGCCGAGCACAACGTCGGCGTCAAAGCCGAGGGCTAAAGAGTCCATAGAGGTAGGTCCTTCTCGCTCGTCAACCACCACCGACCCGACTTCCTCTCCAGAAGCCCAGCCCGGTCCTCAACTCGATCTCGCCGGGGCAGCGATCTTGAAACCGCTCCCACGGACCCCAGTATGGGGCCCGGTCTCTCCAGAGACAAGTCCGGGGCGACCGCGATTCCGAAACGTACCAGCTGTACGCTCTATTCCATGCCCGACGCAACCTCGATCGACCCCGCCAGCGTGCCCGCAGTGCCGATTTTGGGCCAGCTCGGGCTCGTCGCCGTCGGCGGCGCGATAGGTGCCCTCGCCCGCTTCGGCGTCGCCCTCGCGTTCGCTCGCCCCGCGATCGGATTCCCACACGCCACGCTCGCCGTAAATTCCGGCGGCTGCCTGCTCCTCGGGCTCCTCATGGCCTGGATCGCCCACCGCCCAGGCCCGGACTCGCTCGCCTCGGAGGTGCTCCGGCTCGGTCTCGGCATCGGGTTCCTCGGCGCCTTCACCACCTTCAGCACGTTCGGCTACGAAACGCTTTCGCTCGTCCAGCAGGGCCGACCCGCCTCCGCAGCGATCAACATCGCCGCCAACGTCGCCGCATCGCTCGCCGCCGTCGTACTTGGCTGGACGCTCGGCCGCGCCGTGCTCGCGGGGTAGCGTCCGAAGGCCCCCGCCACGTGGGCATACCACCTGTCGCACTCACGACACACGCCCCCTCAACCGGTTGGCGGTTTATGCCCAAAGTATCCACGCCAAGCGGTTTTACTTGCAAGTGGGTCGAATACCCCTCACATAAATGTCTATTCTCCCGGCCCAACACGCCTCCTCTCTCGGTCGGCCCGGTCGTGCTTCGCACGTCGGGCCGACATTCTTTTTGGCGTGCTCGTCGCGGGTCTGGTGCCGCCCACATCCGGCTCGGCGCGTTCAGCCGCCGAGGTCGAAGCCGTCGACCACCCGGGTCTTCCCCTTGCTCGCGATCTCGTCGCGCGTCGCCGCGACGAACGCGTCCATCGGCATCGAGCCCAGATCCTTCTGGATGCCGCGGGCCCGCACCGAAACAGTCCCGGCCTCGGCGTCCCTCGGCCCGACCACCAGCAGGTAGGGAATCTTCTCGCCCGTCGCGTGCTTGATCTT
>CAYQAD010000170.1:0-5879 GCA_964415125.1 uncultured Phycisphaeraceae bacterium
AGCATCCACTTGTGGAACGGGAACAGCACGTGGTTGTGCGCGAGGATCATGCGGGCTGCGAAGAGCGCCGCACGCGAGCCCGTCCACGACGCGAGGTAGGCGTTTCCCCGCTTGTCGGCCTCGCCGATGTACCAGTCCATCGCGACGAGCTCGGCGTGGTACCGGGCGATCCGCTCCTCGACGCCCGCCTCCGGATACGCCGCGATCCGCTCGACCATCGACTGCAACGCCGACGGGTCGCCCGAGCGCGTCCACGCGACGTGTGCGCCCGCGAACGCCGCACGCGTCGGCTCGTTGGCGCGGTCGGCCGCGTCGTCGAGGTACTTCTGGTCGATGAACTTCACATCGACGAACCCGTGTGGGTAGTCGGCGAACTCCGGCGCGTACCACGCGAGATCGCCGCGGGCGTAGCGGTCCTGGAACGCGTCGTCGGTGATGAGTGCCATCACGTCGACGTCCGACGCGTCGGTCCCCCACCCCTTCGCGAGCGAGCCGCCCACGATGACCGCGAGCGACTCGGGCTGGGCTGCCGCGTGCGCGACGAAGGCGTCGAGCGCGCGTTGGTGGTGCGGCGCGAGCGAGAGTGGCATCGGCATCTCCTGGGCTGGCAGGTCCGGGCGAGTGGGCCTCGGGCTGGCTACCGCGCGTCGCGCCCGACTTCCTCGGCGTCTGCCACGTGATCGCCGTTTCGATCGCCGTTGGGCTCGCCGTTGTCATCCCCGAGGAACTCGAGGTCACCGAGCTTCCAGAATAGATGCGGCAGGATCATCGTCGCCGCAATGAATCCGAACACGATGCCCGCGAGGCGCAGCTCGCCCACGCCGCAGGCGGCCCCGAGCGCGGCGACAGCCCAGATCGTGGCGGCCGTGGTCAGCCCGGAGATCGACTTCTTCGAATGCAGGATCGTGCCCGCGCCCAGGAAGCCCACGCCCGAGATGATGTAGGCGAGCACGCGCGTGGGATCGGCGGTGACACCCTCGGTGCCGGCACGCGCCACCAGCAACTCCTCGCCCAGCAGCGCGAAGGCGGCCGCACCCACGCCGATCATGATCATCGTCCGCGCTCCGGCGGGCTTCTGCGAGAAGGACCGCTCCCAGCCGATCGCCGCGGCCATCACCGCGGCCGACAGCAGCCGAACGACGATCGCGCCCGTGGGGGTGACCCCCACAGAGCCGTTCGCACCATCCATGGCATCCATGATGACCTGCACACCAATATGTTAAGGCCGCGCTAAGCCCCATGCACAGGTTGCCTGTACAAAGACCTACCGCCGCGGCCGTCGGCTCGCCGCCAGGCCGACCGGCACGAGCAGTGCCCCGGCGCCAGGGGCTGGCACGGCCGTCGCACGGAGCATCCAGTCGTCCTTGAAGGTGCTGTCGGCCATGCGGAGGGCGAAGGGGGCGATGCTCGGGTCGAGCGTGGGCATGCCGTCGTAGAACAGCCAGGAGTTCTCGCCGCCCTCGGGGTCAATCGGCTCGAAGAGGGCGTTGCGGTCACCCCGTGCGGCGGGCTCGCTGTTGGCGACCGCCACCGCCACGGCAACCATAAACCCGCCCGAGACAAGCGTTTCCGGGATGTCGTAGCGTGCGAAGTCGCTCAGCCCGGGCGTGCTGATCGTCAGGGCGGGCTGCACGAGCACGGGCACCGCGTTGAGGGGGTTGCCGTCGTTGTCGGGGTCATCGAAGACGATGAGCGTCAGCGCCCGCCCGGCGGGGAGTGAGCTGGCGAAGGCGACCTCGATGGAGCAGAGGCGATCGGCCCCCGGCTCGGCGTAGAAGTAGTTGCCCCAGGTCATCGTCGCGTCGAAGCCGAGCGGGCCAAGGTTGGAGCCGCCCACGCCGTCGTCGTAGGCGTAGGTCGTGACGCCAGCCGCCCAGGCGGGGCTGGCGAGGCAGGCGCCAGCGATCAACACCGAGGCGGGGCAACAGCCCGCGAGCGGGGTGTGAAGGACCCGGAGAACACGGCGACCTGAACGGCGACCTGAACGGATCGTGGGCATGGGCGTCAGAACCTCGGTGGGCACCGCACGTGGGTCGGCGGTGCGGGTGGGCGGGCAGTACGGGCGGTACGGGCGGCTAAGAACGGGATTCTGGCGTGCCATCGGCCGGGCTGGGCAGTCCTCTCCCGAGAATACCCCGCCCGATTGGGCGCGCCGGTTGACGACCGCCCCCGCCCCGCCGAGACTTGCGGGCCGACCGGCGCCGAGGGCGCCGCGTCGATCCCAGCCGAATGCACCCCCGGGCCCCCTTGGGCGGTCCCGACTTTGATCCTTTGGAGACCGACTATGGCAGCCCGCACCGGAGCGAGCATCGGCGTTGGCGTGACGATCACGATCCTCAGCGTGCTGACGCTGGCGCTGTTCGTGCTCACGCTCGTGTTCTACGGCCAGTCCAACAAGGCCGAGCGCCTGCTCGCCGAGACCCAGCAGGCCGCCGACCGCTTCGTCCGGGGCAACGAGCGCGAGCGCGACGACATCCGCGCGATCGCCGACCTGGCCTCGCGCGACAACAAGTCGGTCGTGGCGTACCTGGCAGACGCCCAGCGTGAGACGATGCGTCGCCTCACCGGCACGCCCCGCGACACACCCGACCAGATGGCCCAGAAGCTCGGCGCGATCGAGGGCGCCGACTCGGGCAGCCTGCTCCAGGTCGTCCGCACCCGCGAGTCGCAGATCCAGGCGCTCGAGCGCCGGCTCGCCGAGTCCAACGCGGCGCTGGCGACCCTCCGCGAGGACCTGACCAACGAGCTCGACCGC
This sequence comes from uncultured Phycisphaeraceae bacterium, assembly GCA_964415125.1. Lineage (GTDB taxonomy): Bacteria > Planctomycetota > Phycisphaerae > Phycisphaerales > UBA1924 > CAYQAD01. The sequence continues at coordinate 2,756 of CAYQAD010000170.1, forward strand.
GTCGCCCGCCTCGAGACGCGCCACGACGAGACCGTCGCCTCGCTGACCGCCCAGATCAGCGCGTACAAGGACGAGGTCGACCGCTACCGCGAGGGCGTCCAGGGCGCCGAGAGCGACTACGAATCGCAGATCGATCGCGTGCGGGCCGACGCGGCCGAGCGCGAGGCAAACCGCCGCGAGGAGATCGCCCGCCTCGAGGACGAGAACCAGGTGCTCCGCAACCAGCTGCAAGCCCTCCGCGGCGAGCGCAGCGAAGAGGTCTTCCGCGGCGAGGACGAGTTCGCCCTTGTCGACGGCACCGTGCTGAGTGTCAACGCCAGCGAGGGCCAGGTCACGATCTCGCGCGGCCGAAACGACAAGATCGTCCTCGGCATGACCTTCTCGGTCTACACCGAAGCCAGCGCGATCCGCCCGAACGACGAGGGCGTCTACCCGCCCGGCAAGGCGTCGATCGAGGTGATCAATGTCGGCGCCGGCAGCGCGACCTGCCGCATCCTCACCGAGCTCCGCGGCAACCCGATCGTCGCGGGCGACGTGATCGCCAACCCGGTCTACGACCCCACGAAGGTGTACTCGTTCGTCGTCTTCGGCAACTTCGACGCCAACCGCGACGGGCGGGCCACGCCGGGCGAGGCCTCGGACATCCGCGCGATGATCGAGGGCTGGGGCGGACAGATCGCCAGCGACCTGACAGGCGACGTGGACTTCCTCGTGCTGGGTCAGCCGCCGATCCTGCCGCCGCGGCCGCCGGTGGATTCGCCCGTCGAGGTGCTCCAGGCGTACATCCGCCTGGACCGCGCGCTCCAGCAGTACAACGAGCTCTTTGAGACCGCCCAGTCGACGAGCATCCCGGTGCTCAACGAGAATCGCCTCTACACGCTGCTCGGCCGGACCACCGCGCCGATCCGCCGCTAAAGGGCACGCATGCAGGCAAGCCCCGTGGACGACCGCGACGCGGGCGAGGGTGGCAGCCAGGCGTTGCCGCGCGATCCCTTCGCGGGCGTGCGCCGCGTGGAGCCGCCGGCCGATAGCAAACCGCACAGCGCCCGCAAGCCCAAGAAGCGGCTGCCCAAGTGGACGCACGGGCCGGTGTACGTCGCGTCGCGTGCCGCGATCTCGCTGCCGCTGATCGCGGGCATGCGCACGAGCCTCGACACCGCCGGCGCCCTCGGCCGGACGTTCGCCGCGAGCCCGCCCAACCGCAAGCGCCTCGACCGCACCATCGACCGCCTCCGTTTCGTCTTTCCGGACAACGACGACGACTGGTACCGCCGCATCGCGATCGACTCCTACGAGCACCTGTTCCAGCTCGGCGTCGAGGTCGCGTTCACGCCGCGGCTGATCACCGACGACGCCTGGCCGCACCACTGCGAGCTCGACGATGTCGCCGACGCGCTGCGCGTGCTCAGCGATGGTCGCCCGGCGCTGCTGATCACGGGGCACACGGGCAACTGGGAGCTCCTGGGCTACACGCTCGCGGTGCTGGGCTTCCCCGTGCACGCGCTGTACCGCCCGCTGGACTCGGCCCCGATGGACCGCTGGCTCCGCGGCACGCGGATGCGTCGCGGGATGGAATTGCTTGACAAGTTCGGCGCCACCGAGCGCGCGCCCGCGATCCTCGAGGCCGGCGAGCCCATGGCGTTCGTCGCCGACCAGAACGCGGGCGACCGCGGGCTGTTCGTGCCCTTCTTCGGCCGGCTGGCGAGCACGTACAAGTCCGTCGGGCTGCTCGCGATGCAGCAGCAGGCGACGCTCGTCTGCGGCACGGCCCGGCGCGTGGGCATGGCAGGACGCGACGAGCCCCCCGTCACGCGGGGCTTCAGCGCCCCCGACGCGGGCGACGGCTTCCGCTACCGCATCGACATCGTCGACGTCTTCGGCCCCGAAGACTGGGCCCACGCCCCGGACCCGCTGTTCTACATCACCGCCCGCTACCGCCGGGCGATCGAGCAGATGGTCCGCCGGGCGCCGGAACAGTACCTCTGGATGCACCGAATCTGGAAGAGCCGCCCGCGGCACGAGCGGCTGGGTAAGCCCTTCCCGAAGGCGCTGCGCGAGAAGCTCGCGTCGCTCGAATGGCTCACCGAGGCCGACGTGGACGCCCTGGTCGAGCGATCGAACGCGGACGCGGCCTGGCTCGCCGAGCACGGCACCGAGCGGCTGCCTTAGAACGCCAGCGGGCGTCACGTACACTGCCATCAGACCGGCAGGCAAGACCCGCCAAGAGGACCCAAGGAGGGCCCGATGTCCGACGCGAAACCCACGGTCGAGAAACGCCTGGACGGCGCGAGCGTCGTGGTGGTCGACGACGACCGCGACGTGCGCGAATCCATCGCGGCGGCCTTCCGCGCCGAGGGCGCCGAGGTCCGCGAGATCGGCGACGGCAACGGCGCCGTGCGCGCCTGCCACGACGACCTGCCCGACCTGGTCATCCTCGACATGATGCTCCCCGGCCGAAGCGGCTTCCTCGCGCTGGAAAAGATCAAGGGCTACGAGGACGCGCCCTACGTCATCATGGTCACCGCCAACGAGGGCAAGCGACACCAGGCGTACGCCGAGCAGATCGGCGTGGACGGCTACATGCAAAAGCCCGTGCCGCTCGAGCGGCTGCTGGATCAGGCGGTCGAGCTTCTGGCCGACGATCTCGAAGAGAGCGGCGAGTAACACCGCGTGCCGAAGCGACAGATCATTCTGATGCGTCCTGCCGAGACACCCGGCGACCCGCTCGAGCCGATCGGCACGCGAAAGCAGGTCGCGGCGGCACTCGCCATCCACAACACCGCCGTGGACGGCAAGAAGCGCAGCACCGGCACCGACGCGTATTTCGGGCCCGGCTTTACCGTTGAGCTGCCCCACGGGCTGGACGAGATCACGCAGGCGATGGCAACGATCGACGAGGCCGACATCGCCTGGCCCGTGCTCAGCAAGATCTGCCGGGCCACGGGCTGGAAGATGGTCGACCCCGAGAGCGGGCGGTCGTTCGGCTGAGCCGAGCCTTCGGCCCGAGAGGCGGCGGAGTCGGTCCGCTTCATTGAGCCGAAGCGAGTTCAGCAACGCGCATCGTCCCGATCGATTCGCACGTTCGGAGCAAACGCCATCGCACGAGATGGTGGATGTGTGGTGC
>CAYQAD010000171.1:0-3815 GCA_964415125.1 uncultured Phycisphaeraceae bacterium
TCCGATACGTCACCACGCCCGTGAAGCTCACCATCGCGCCGAAGTCCAGGCACTGCCGCACGTCGGCCGGGCCGCCGGTGAAGCAATGGAACACGTACCGGTCGCGCGGCAGCAACGACGCCTCGAGCATCGGAATCAGCTCGTCGAACGCCTTTCGGCAGTGCAGCACGATCGGCTTGGCGAGCCCCTCGGCCGACCATCGCTCGATGTGCGCGAGCTGATCTTCGAGCACCTGGCGCTGGGTCTTGATCGCCGGCGTGTCGTAGTGCTTGTCGAGCCCCAGCTCGCCCCAGGCGACGCACCGGTCGTCCTCGCCGACGGCGCGGATGTTCTCCCACGCGTGCGGCCCGCGGTCGGCGTAGAGCGGATGCACACCCGCGGTGCACCAGACGCGATCGTGCGCCCGGGCAGTCGCCCGCGCCAGCAGGCAGTCGTCCGACGTCGTTGAGATCGTGATCGCGCCGGTCACGCCCGCCGCAGCAGCGCGCGTGAGCACGCCGGAGACGTTGGCCTCGAAATCGGGAAAGGTCAGATGGCAGTGCGTGTCGATCACGCCGCAACGCTAGGCCGGGCCGGCCGAACGCACCAAGAAACCCGCCGCAGCGTGCCCGGTAGACTCACGCACCATGACGCACCGCCCGACTATCGCCCACCTCTTTGCCCGTCTCGTTGCCCTTCTCGGCGTACTCGCGGTGCTCACGCCGCTCGCCGAAGCCCAGGTGCCCGACTACGAGCACAAGTACGAGGTCGAGATGGCGGGGCAGACCGCCGGCGAGATGACCGTCCGCCAGCAGACCGAGGGCGACGAGATCACGACCACGATGTCGATGCGCTTCGAGCTCAACCGCGGCGCGACCGGGCTGACCATCAGCATGGGCAGCGAGTTCGTTGAGACCGCGCGTGGCGAGCCCGTCCGCATGGTCACCGAGCAGGCGCTGGGCACCATGCCGACGAGCATCACCTACGTCTGGGAGGACGACGGGATCCGCGTCGTCTCGAGCCAGGGCGGCCAGGCGATCACAAGCCGGCTGCCGCTGCCCGAGGGCTCGTGGCTCACGCCGTCCGCGGCCGCGGCGTACGTGAAGGCCCGGCTCGCCGCCGGTGCCGACAGCATCACGGTGCGCACGATCGAGCCGACCGCCGGCCCGACGCCCATTGTCGTAACGCGCAGCGACTTCGAGCCCGCCACCATCGAGATCGAGGGTGAAGCGGTGGCGGTGACCAAGTGCCGCGCAACGAGCAGCGCGTCGCCCGGCGCCGCGAGCACCGAGTTCATCGACGCCGCCGGCATGCCCGTGCGCAGCGAGATCGCGATGGGCGGCATCCGCGTCGTGATGACCCGCACCAGCCGCGACGTGGTCGTCGCCGGCGAGCTCGCGCCCGAGCTCATGGTCAGCACGTTCGTCTCGCCCGACCGCCCGATCAAGAACCCACGCGGGACGCGGCGGGCGATCTATCGCCTCACCGCGAACGAGGGCGAGCGCCCAAGCCTGCCCGGCACGAACGTCCAGCACGTGAAGCCCGATGGCGACGACGCGGTGCGCGTGCTTGTCGACATGAACCAGCGCACGGCCGCCGACCCCGGCGACATCAACAACGCCGACTTTCTTGCAGCCACGAGCGTGTGCAACCACGGCGACGAGCTGATCGTGTCGTTGACCGCGGGGGCGATCGAGGGCGTGGTCGGGCAGGTCGAGCAGGCCGAGGCGCTTCGGCGGTTCGTGCACCGCTACATCAATGCCAAGAATCTGGGCGTCGGCTTCGCCACCGCGTCGGAGGTCGCGCGCACGCGGTCGGGCGATTGCACGGAGCACGGCGTCTTGCTGGCAGCCATGCTTCGGGCCGCGGGCATCCCGTCGCGCACGGCCGCGGGCCTTGTCTACGCCGACCAGTTCGCCGGCGCCGAGAAGGTCTTCGCTTACCACATGTGGACGCAGGCGCTTCTGCCCATCGGCGACACCATGACGTGGGTCGACCTCGACGCGACGCTGCCCGACCGCACACCCTTCGACGCGACCCACATCGCGCTGGGCCTGAGCGACCTGGGCGACGGCGCGATGGACGCGGGGTTCATGAGCATCGCCTCGCTGCTGGGCACGCTCAAGGTCGAGGTCGAGACGCTCGAGTGGGCGGACTAGCCGTCGTGGATGAGTCATCGCCAGCCCTGCCGCCACGCGAGCCGACCGGGCACAAGGGCACCTTTGGCGCCGTGACGGTCTTCGGGGGGTCGGCCTCGGACAGCTCGATGATGATCGGCGCGCCCGCCCTTGCCGCGACCGCGGCGCTCCGCGTCGGCGCCGGGCTCGCCAAGATCGCGGCGGCTCGGCGTGTGCTCGATGCGGCGCTGGCCGCGTGCCCCTCGGCGACGGGGCTGGAGATCGCCGCGACCGACGACGGCGACCTCGAGGCCCAATCCGCGATCCAGACGCTCGACACCGCCGCCGACGCCAGCGAGGCGTTGGTTGTCGGCCCGGGCCTCGGCCTTGGCACATCCGCCGCGGCGCTCACGCTCCGCGCGATCCAGCAGGAGCTCGCGCCGCTCGTGCTCGATGCCGATGGGCTCACACTGCTTGCGCGCACGGCCGAGCCAACGCGCGACCTTCGCGCGCCGTGCGTGCTCACGCCCCACCCGGGCGAGTTCGCCAGGCTCGCAGCCTCCCTCTCGATCTCGGGCGATCCCTCGGCGCGCGAGGATCGCCCGCGAATCGCGAGCGAGCTCGCCCAGCGGCTCGGGGCGATCGTCGTGCTCAAGGGTGCGCGCACGGTCGTGAGCGATGGGCACCGGGTGTGGACGTGCCCCCATGTCGAGCCGGTGCTCGCGACCGCGGGCACCGGCGACGTGCTCGCCGGCGCGATCGCGGGCATCATCGCCCAGCACGTGCGGATCGCGGCACACCCGCTGATGCGCGATCCCGCGTCGATCGATCTGTACGACGCGGCCCGTGCGGGCGTTGAGGCGCACGCGCGGGCGGCCGGCGCGTGGGCTGGCGATCGCCGGGCGAGCGGCGGCATGCTCGCGATGGACCTCGCGACGCTGCTGCCCGAGGCTGTCGAGTCGCTTCGGCGCTAGTCGAGGCGGCGCGGGCTGACCGACGCGACCAGGCGCGTGACCGGGATCTCGATGAGCCCTCGGACCGAGTCGCCCTGCTGCGTGTCGCGGGCGAGCATGAGGTCGATCGTCGCGCGGCGAAGTCGCGGCCCGACGTCGTACTCGAGCGTGAACGAGCAGTCCTGCACGTTCCAGAGCAGCGGCTCGGTCGACACGCTCAGCTGCTCGTCGCCCTCCCACACCTCGACGGTCGCCGCGAGCCGGAAGGGCCCCTGCTCGCCGGCCACCGCCTCGCGGTTGATCGACCAGATCTGGCGTAGATCGCGATCGGGATCGATCACGCTGACGAACTCGATCGAGTTGGTCTCGATCTCGGGGTTCAGGATCGGGTTGGCAGGGTACGGCCCGAACTGCTCGCCCGTGCGGATCACGCTCAGCAAGCGGTTGACCACAAGCCTCGAGACCATGTGCTGGGACGCCTGCTCGGTCGTGGACTCGTAGGACTTAAAGGAGGCGTCGAGCGCGGTGACGCACGCGGCCAGCAGCGTGCCGCTGATCACGAGCGCGACCAGGAACTCCACGAGGCTGAAGCCGCGCCGCGCGACGCGAACGGCTTGGCGTGACGCGTGCGAGCGGTTCAAAGCTTGTTCTCCTGGTAGCTCGCCATGAGCGGGTCGATGGTGAGCGGAATCTCGATGCCGTCGGGCATGACCATGTTGGGATCGAAGCGGAGCTGGATGCTGCCGTAGCCGTTGAAGGGCACGGC
>CAYQAD010000171.1:3915-5866 GCA_964415125.1 uncultured Phycisphaeraceae bacterium
CCATGTTGGGATCGAAGCGGAGCTGGATGCTGCCGTAGCCGTTGAAGGGCACGGCGGTCGCGCCTGCGGGGGGCGTCTCCTCGGGGCCGATGTCAGGGAAGCCGTCGCCGTCGGTGTCGTACCCGACGATCTTCTGGCCGTTGACGGTGGGCAGCGTGCGTGGATCGACCGCCTCGGCGTCGCCGTCCTCGGAGCCGAAGTAGCCGATCGAGGTGTTGAACCACGCGGGGTTGCCGACGGGGTTGCCCTGGAAGTCCTGCAGCGGGCCCACGCCGACCTCTGGGTCGTAGGTCAGGATCAGTGCGCCGTCGATCGAGGCGTTGCCGCGCATGTCGAGCACGCCCGCGATGACCGCGCCACGCAGCGCGACGGACTGGTCCGCCGGGCTGTTAAAGGAGCCGATGTCGACCGAGTAGTTCGGCAACAGCATGCTGCTCTTGGCGAGCTCTTCCTCGTCGCCCGGCTCGGGGTTCAGGGCCGCGTCGTTGGGGTCGTCGGGGTGCTTGGTCGTGAAGCGCGTCGAGCCGGTGAACTGCAGCTTGTTGCGGACGTGGGTGTACTCCTGCGGCGCATCGCTCACGATCGATCCGACGAACAGGCACCCGTGGAAGCGGATGTTGTTCGCGACGGTGCGCGTGTCGGTGATGTGCTTGCCCCCGATCACCAGCGGCTCGGGCAACGACGCATACGCCTCGGCCTCGAATGCGCTGACGTAGATCAGCGGGATGTCGCCCTTGTCCAGCGGCTCGTCGAGCGCGATCGCGACGTTTGTGCCGTCGCCCACGCCGTCGGCGATCGTGGGGTAGAGCCCCGCGAGCGTCTCCGAGCTGTCGTCGCCCCACACGATGCGTGTGCGGTCGGGCTTGGGCTTGCCGTCGCTCGAGTCGAGCTCCATCCGGCCGTAGGTGGTCCAGTGCGGGTGGCTGTTGTCGTTGTGGCTGCGCACGTAGGTCGCGCCGATGAAGGTGCAGTTGATGAACAGCGCGTTGGTGCCGACCGGGATCTGGACGTCGTAGAACGTCATGTTCTCGTAGACGGGCCGGTAGTACCAGTCGGCGTAGTTCGGGCTGTTGAAGGGCATCCGCTCGAAGTAGGCGGTCTCCCAGTTGTCGGGCAGGCCGTCAAGGTTGTTGTCCGGGTCGAGCCGAAGGAATCGGGGCGCGGGGTTGCCGTCGCCGTCGGTGGTGCCCGAGGACTTTGTTTCGATGTAGCTCGCCACGGCGCTCTCGGAGATGCCCAGGTTGTCGGCGACCTGACGCGCGAACGACTCGCCATCGGCCGCGCCGCGCAGGCCCGTGGAGGAATCGGCAAACGAGTCCTCATCGAGCGTGGGCAGGGCCTCCTCGTCGGCATCGAAGAGCCGCGCCGGATCGGTCGGATCGCTGCCCCGGACGCCGCCCTGGAGCAGGCTCGCGTAGGCCTCGAACTCGCTCGACCATGCGTCTTCCTGCACGCGGAACAGCAGCCGGCCGTTGACCTTCACGTAGCGATCGAGCGCGTCGATGTAGCCGTCGCGGTAGCCGAGCTGCTGGTCGGGGAAGGTGGTGGTCGCGTCGTCGAAGTCGAGCAGGTTCTCCGAGCCCGCGTCCCATCGGCCGTTGTTGTTGGCGTCGACGAAGCCGTAGATCCCGTTGCGGTTGCGGTCGGGCGTCGAGGAGTCCATGAGCAGGGCGAGATCGTCGTCGATGGGGTTGCCGCTGCCGTCGACGAACTCGCTCGCGCTCGAGGCCGCGGGCGTGCCCGACTTCAGTGCGGGGGAGAGCGTGACGCGGCCGTCGCCGTCCTTGTCGTAGTGGATGATGAAGATGTCGAACTCGTCGACGTAGCCGTCGCCGGTGACGTCGCGGTACTGGCTGTCCTCGTCCTCTCCGAGGTCCTCATCGGGCAGACCCGCGGCCTCGCCGGCGTGATCGACGCGGAGCCGATTGTCGCCATCGACGTCGTGGGCGTA
>CAYQAD010000172.1:0-5850 GCA_964415125.1 uncultured Phycisphaeraceae bacterium
TCGACCTCAACGCATTCACGGGCTTCATCTACCTCTTCAACCTTCGCGAGAAGGTCTACGACATCTGCGACTACATTTCCGGGCAGCGGTACCACCCGGACTGGACGCGCGTTGGCGGCATCATGAAGGAGCTGCCTGATACGGCGACCTTCCAGCGGATGATCAAGAACTTCATCGATGTCGAGCTGCCGCAGGCGATCGAGGACATCGAGACGCTGCTGAATCGCAACCGCATCTTCCAGGACCGCACCCGCGGCATCGGCGTGCTGACCAAGCAGGACGCGATCGACTGGTCGCTCTCGGGCCCGATGGCGCGAGGCTCGGGCGTGCGGCGCGACCTGCGCAAGGACGAGCCGTACCTGTGCTACGCGGACAACTGGGACGGGCAGGGCGCCGAGGCGGTGAAGTTCTCGGTGCCGGTGTGCGAGGAGGGCGACGCGTACTCGCGGTACCTGGTTCGTCTGGAGGAGATGAAGCAGAGCCGAAAGATCATCCACCAGCTGATCGACAACATCCCCGAGGGCCCGGTCGACGCGTTTGCCGATTCGAAGATGGTCAAGCCGAAGAAGAGCGATGTGTATGGATCGATCGAGGGGTTGATCCAGCACTTCGAGCTGATCATGACCAACCGCGGTTGGGAGCCGCCCATCGCCGAGGTGTACGGGGCGAACGAGACGGCCAACGGCGAGCTGGGGTACTACGTGGTGTCCGACGGCTCGAGCCGGGCGTTCCGTGCCCGCACGCGCCCGCCGAGCTTCATCAACTACTCGGTGATCCAGAAGATCACCGAGGGGCACCTGCTCAGCGACATCGTCGCGATCATCGGCTCGATCAACGTGGTGGCGGCCGAGCTGGATCGCTAAGGGTCGGCGATCGGGCGGCGGGCGGCGGCCGAGATTCTGCTCGGTCGCGAGCGGGCGTATCTATAGACTTTGCTCATGTTTCGACTCGTGGGTTGTGTGGTGTGCGGGTTTGCGTCCTCGGTGCTGATGGCGGCAGACGTGCCGCGTCCGCTCATTACGGAGGTGCTCGCGAACGTGCCCCAGGGCGCCGAGGGTGATGCGTCGGGCGATGGCACGCGCGACGCGGTGGGCGACGAGTTTGTCGAGATCTACAACCCCTTTGATCGGCCGATCGATCTCGGGGGGTACGTGATCGAGGACGGGCATCCAAAGAGCGAGTCGGCGCGGTGGCGGTTCACGTTTCCCGCGGCACGTCTTGAGCCCGGGCAGTGCGCGGTGGTGTTCAACGGCGTGGGGACGAAGGTCGCCGGGCCCGTGGGCACGGAGAAGCGGGCGGCCGGGCCGAACAAGCGGTTTGGCGGGGCGCTGGTGTTTGTGTCGAACAATCGCTCGTCGCGGACCGGCATGGCCAACAAGGGCGACTGGGTGATTCTGCTCGATCCTGAGGGGCGGGGCGTGCACGCGGTGATGTGGGGCGAGCCCGATACCCGGCCGCCGGGCGGCGTGCCCGTGGATCAGTGCGAGGACGCGTGGGGCGAGTCCTACGCGCTGGAGGGCCTGGACGCCGACGGCTTCGTGCCGCACACCGAGCTCTCGGCCGGCGACCGCGAGGGCGTACTATTCAGCCCCGGGCAGTTTCCCTGACGAGTTTTTCGGCTGGAGGCGGTGACGCATGGCGTGGATCACGAAGCAGAGTGCGACGATGAAGATCGAGCGGCGGGACGAGCCGTACCTCTCGCCGGCGCTGCGCACAACGCTCGAGGAGACGTACCTGCCGCGCTACGAGCAGAAGGCCGGCTGCGTGCTTCCCGCGCTGCACCTGATCCAGCACGAGTACGGCTGGGTGCCCGCGCAGGCGATGGAGGAGATCGCCGAGTTTCTGGAGCTCGAGCCCGCTGATGTGATGGACACCGCGACCTTCTACGAGGAGTACTGGCTCAAGCCCAAGGGCGAGCACGTGATCGCGGTCTGCCGATCGATCGCGTGCGAGTTCTGCGGGCACGAGAAGATCACCCAGGCGGTGATGGACAAGCTCGGCATCGAGGTGGGCGAGACGACCGACGACGGCAAGTTCACGCTGATCGAGCTCGAGTGCCTCGGGTCCTGCGGCACGGCGCCGGTGGCGCTGGCCGACGAGGAGCTCTGCGAGAACCTCACGCCAGACCAGATGCTCGCGAAGATCGACGAGCTGCGGGCTGCGGGCCCGGCTCATCACTAAGGCGCGAGATCAGGCGCGATGGCAGATCACCGCGACAAGTCGCTCATGCGCAGCCTCGGCGAGCTCGTCGGGGGCGTGTGGTGGGGCGTGAAGACGCCGGCCGACCACGAGAAGCGCGTATCGAAGACCGTCGAGACCGACGAGCGTGTGGTCGATGGCAAGCGGGTGCGGCTGAGGCGGACGACGACCGAGGAGATGATCGTCGAGCCGATGGAGCCGCGCGACGCGCCGTAGGCTCGTCGTGCTGTCGAAAGAGAAAGGGCCGGCCCACGAGAGGCCGGCCCCTTCGGGACGACGGGATGTGATCGAGCGTTAGCTGCGGCGGCGGCGCGAGGCGGCCAGGCCTCCGAGGCCGACCAGCGCGAGCGAGGCGGGCGCGGGGATCGGCTCGCCGATGAAGCGGAACACGTCGTCCTGCAGCCAGCCGATGCCGGTGTTGCGCATGATGATCTCGGCGAGGGTCGTGTTCATGATGTCGTCGCGGAGGGCGGCGTCGATGTTCGAGTCGAACATGAACAGGAACCGGTCGCCGTCACGCAGGCGCGTGAACTGGTCGGCGAGGATCGCCGCGAGCGTCTCGCCCACAGCCGCGCCGGACAGCTTGTCCTCGGCCATGAGGCCGATCCAGGGGTCGATGTTGTTGACATTGCCGTAGAGGGATTGCAGCTGCGACGCGAGGGTCGGGTCGGAGGTGATGTCGGAGAAGTTGGTGATGGGCGCGAGGCCGAAGTCCTGGCGGAGTGTGTTGTAGTCGGCCAGGCCGTGGTCCCGCCCGCGCTGGATGTTCATGCTGAGCAGGTCGAGCCCGCCGGCGCCGGGTGCGCCGAAGAGGAAGTTGCGCACGTCGTCGACGACCTGCGTGTCCATCTCGTTTGCCTGCTGCCATGCGAGCCCGCGGAAGATCGGGTCGAGGCCCGCGGTCTCGAGGACGTCGGGCGCGTTGAAGAACCCGTCGCGGAGGTCGATGTGGCCGTAGGCGTGCTCGGAGCCGTCGGCGTTGAACATCTTGTACTGGCTGTTGAGCATGGTGTGCCCGAGGCGGTAGGCGGCCGTCGAGAAGGAGTTGGCGATCGTCGCGTCGACATTCGGGTCGTACGACGCGTCGGCAAGCGAGGGCGCCGCCGAGCCGAGCAGGGCGGGGAGGAACTCGTTGTAGGTGATCGCCTGGATCTGCCCGCCGACGATCGCGCGGGCCTGCTGGAAGACCTGCTCGCCGGTCATGGTGGGGTTGGCCGCGCGGATCTCGTCGGCCAGGCGGTTGTGCTCGCGGACGAAGAGGGTGTGCATCGCGGCGAGGCCGGTGACCTCGTTGGCGCGGATATCGCCGGCGGCGTAGAGGTCGGCGTCGGCGAGCTGGCCGGTGTCGTTGGCGTTTGCGAGGCCGGCGGTGTTGTAGGGCATGAACTGGCCGCCGTGCGAGGTGGCGAGGCGTCCGGTGCCGTCGTTGGCGCGGAGGGCGCTGGCGCGGGCCGAGTCGGAGCCGTAGACCATCGAGGCATCGAGGAAGGCGCTGATGGCGTTTTCCTGCTGGCGTGGCGTGGCGAGCGAACTGCCGGTGGCGGGATCGAAGGCCGAGCGCGTGAAGGGGATCATCGGGCCGAGCACGTCGCTCGGGTTGGAGCTGATGATGGGGGCGAACTCGTTGCCGGTGTGCGTGAGGGAGATGTCGTGGTCGAGGAACTGGCCCCACTGCCAGAACATCGAGCTGAGGTTGGTCGAGTTGGCGTCGAGCGTCTTGGTCTGGACGCCGACGACGTTGGAGACGTCGCGGGCGCTGGGGCGGGCGGCGCCGGCCATCTGCCACATGCCGTCGGCGTAGTGGCTGCCCGAGGCGTCGCGGAGGAGCTGGGTGTGGCTCGCGCCCCAGGTGGGATTGGCGACGTTGTTGCCCGAGCCGTCGTACGAGCGGACCTGCGCGTCGGCGGCTGGGGTCGCGGCGGTCATGGCCAAGCCAGCGCACAGCGCCAGCCCGATGGCTGTTCCGGTGGTCTTCATCTGGAATTCCTCGTCTTCTCTGGTGCCTGTCGTCGCCTTGGCACCCGCGACGGACTGCGGGCGGCGTCCAAGGCGTGGACCCCACGAGTATGCCCGCGATTCATCGGCCCAACGAGGGAAACTCGCCGAGATTGGGGGCCCCGATGCAAAAAGTTGAACATTTGAATTTTGTTTGCGCATACATATAGCAAACAGCGTCAGATAAAACGGGCTTTACGCATCTCGCACGCCCTATTCCCTGGTCGCGACAGGAATCTGCGGCACATTTGGCGCAGGCGGCCGGTGGGCGCAGGTTTGTTGCTGTGCGCCGGCCGCAACGGAGAGGGTCTGGCCTCGCCAGACGTTTGAACAGAGAGGGAATGACCGATGAAAATTCAGATGATCGCGGGCCTGGCGCTCGCGGGGCTTGCGATGCCCGCGGCAGCGACGACGCTGACCTTCGATATTGACGGGCTCGCCAACGGCAACGCCATCTCGCAGGACTACGGCGACCGTGTGACCGCCGCGACCGAGGGCACGTTTGGCTACCTGCTCGATGGCGGTGCCACGCCGAACATCGAGGTCTCGTACGAGGGCGTCGGCGGCGGCGACCTGTCGTGGTGGGGACCGGGGTACAACGACCTTGCGGGCGTGGCGTACTTCGAGCCCGAGGGTGGGGCGGGCTACAGCATCACCCTCACCGCCGACGCGGGCTGGCTGGTGGACCTTCGCGGGTTTGACCTTGGAAACTTCGGGGCGACCGTGACCATTGGCGTCTCCATCGAGACGGGCCTGGGCGGCGTGCTCGACGCCGACCCGGCCCTCGTGTTGCCCGGGAACGCTGATCCGCACGTCTCGTACAACCCCGCGTCGCCCGCGGTGGCGCAGTCGGTGGTGATTCGTATCGACACGACCGGCCTCGGCGGCGCGAGCGACAACGTCGGGATCGACAACATCACGTTCCGTCAGGTGCCGATCCCCGCGCCGGGCTCGATCGCGCTCTCGGGCGTGGCGGGCGTGGTGCTGCTGCGTCGCCGGCGGTGAGGGCCCCATTTCCCTCGGGCCATTTCCTTTGACCAGCTCCCCCGGCCGGCCCGTTTCGTCGGCTGGGGACGTGATGGCCCGCGATATCGCGGGCGACCGCTAGAATCGACCCGGGCCCGCGGGAGCGAATTGCCCCGCGGGCCCGATCTGTTTGTTCGGCCTGCTCAGCACCGGCCTCGATCTCTCGACCTTCTCCAAGGAGCGTGTCGCTCATGGCATCCTGGCAGCCCAAGACCACCCAGCCGATCCTGACCAAGCGCATCCCCACGCCGCCCTATGGCAACTGGGATGACCGCCACATCGTCTCCTACGACGAGTACGTCAAGACCGGCGGCTACGAGGGTCTGCGCAAGGCGATCACCATGAAGCCCGAGGACGTGACCGAGGAGGTCAAGAAGTCCCAGCTCCGCGGGCGGGGCGGCGCGGGCTTCCCGACGGGCCTGAAGTGGACGTTCCTTGCCAAGCCCGACAGCGACGACGGGCGGCGGTACCTGGCGATCAACGCCGACGAATCCGAGCCGGGCACCTTCAAAGACCGCCTGCTCATGGACTTCGACCCGCACCTGATGCTCGAGGGCATCGCCATCGCGTGTTACGCGTGCCGCCTCGACAAGGCGTACGTCTACATCCGCGGCGAGTACTACCACCAGG
>CAYQAD010000173.1:0-5770 GCA_964415125.1 uncultured Phycisphaeraceae bacterium
TCATGACGATCGGCTACAGCCCCGAGGTCATCCAGGCCGCCTACCGCATCGGCGATTCGACGACCAACATCATCACGCCCATGATGAGCTACTTCGGCCTGATCCTCGCTGTGGCGACCAGATACGAGAAGAATCTGGGCATCGGCACCATGGTCGCCACCATGCTGCCCTACTCCATCGTGTTCCTCATCGGGTGGATCGCGCTGTTCTACATCTGGGTCTTCGGCCTCGGTTGGCCGGTCGGCCCCGGTGCGCCGACGCTGTACCCCGCGCCCGGTCCGGTGCCGGTCGCGGTCGGTATCTGAGAAGCGTGCGCTACTCGCCGGCTGCGCGTGACGCCCATGCCGCGTTCGTCGGCGCGATCGCCGCCATGTCCGCGGCGAATCGCAACGCCCGGCTGCTCGACGCTCCGAAGGTCTCGGCCACGAGTGTCCACGCCGTCTCGCCCTCGACAAGGGCCTCGTCCAGGCGGCCCGCCTCGCCGATCGCCAGCGCGAGGAAGCTCCGCGCGACACCCTCGTAGCCCGGCGGCGGATCGGCCATGCCGTCGAGCGTGTCGACGGCCCGGCGCAGCACCGCCTCCGCGTCGGCCGAGCGGTCGCTCCCCCGCAAGGCCGCCCCGAGGTTGATCATCGCCGCGATCGTCTCGCGGTGCTCCTCGCCGGAGAGCGCGAGGCGGGCGTCGAGCACGCGCTGCGACAGCGCGACCGCCTCGTCGGCCTGATCGGTCTCGCGCAGCGCCAGCCCGAGGTTGTTCATGCAGCTCAGCGTCGTCGAGTGCGCATCGCCGACGACATCCTCGAGGCCGCGCAAGGCGGCGCGGAGCACGACGACGGCCTCCCCCGGCCGCCCGGCGTCACGCAGGGCGAGCCCGAGGTTGTTCGCCGCCACACACGTCTCATAGTGCGACTCGCCGAGCGCGGCGCGTCGCCCGTCGTACACCGCCCGGTACTGCTCGATCGCCTGGTCAACCGCGCCCGACCTGCGAAACGCGTTGCCGAGGAACAGCCGCGTCTGCAGCGTCGCGAGATCGTCGTCGCCGAGCTCCGCCCGCTGGGCGTCGGCGACCTCGCGGAGCAAGGCGGCCGCCTCGTCGGTCTGCCCCCGATCGAGCATCACGCCGCCGCGCAACGCGCGGGCCATCAGCACGCCCGGGTCGCCGGCCGGCCACTGGGCGACTGCCTCGGAGAAGGCGGCGTCGGCGCCGTCGAGCTCGCCCATGTCCCAGAGCGCCCGCCCGAGGGAGACGCGAGCGGCCGCGGTCAACACCGCGTCCGCGCCCGCGTTGTCCGCGGCGAGCGCGACCGCGCGGCGCAGCTGCGGCAGCGCGATGTCGGGCAGCGCGATCGACCGGTACGCCTCGCCGATCTCCTGCCGAACCAGCGCCTCGACCGTGGGGTCCGCGAGCGTGCCGCGATCCAGCCGCGTCGTCGCATCGGCGAGGATGCGCTCGAACAGCTCCGTGTCGAGCCCGCGCGCGACCTCCGGCTCCACGGCCGAGAGCATGTCGCCGAGGAACTTGGAAGACTCCCGCGCCCGCGCGCTCTCGCGCTGTACCTCGACGACCAGCGCTGTCTCGCGCTCGAGCGCCCGCTCGGCGCGCAGCCATTGCCACGTCGTGCCGACAAGCCCGAGCAGCACCGCGATCGCCACGAGGAGGCTCGCCGCGACGCCGGCGCGATGCCGACGCGCGAACTTGCCCACGCGATAGGTCACGCTCGGCGGTCCCGCCACCACGGGCTCGTTGCGCAGATAGCGATGGATCTCATCGGCCAGCGCCGAGGCGGTCGAGTACCGCCGAGCCCGGTCCTTCTCGAGGCACCGCATCACGATCCAGTCCAGATCGCCGCGCACGCGTCGCGAAAGCGTTCTCGCCTGCCTCGGGTCCGCAACGGTCTGCGAGATGCCCGTCTCGGCGACCGTCTCGGCGCCGATGCGCGTGCTCGGTCGCTGTGGCGACGCCTCCTGGATCATCTTCTGGATACCCGCGTACCCCGCCGAGCGGAGCGAGCGGGCGTCGAAGGGCAGCGCGCCGGTCAGCAGCTCGTAGAGCACAACGCCCAGCGAGTAGATGTCGGTGCGGGCGTCGATGTCCGGGCCGCCGACCGCCTGCTCGGGCGACATGTACTCGGGCGTGCCGATCATGTTGCCGATCTCGGTGAACACCGTCTTGTCGGTCAGCCGCGAGCCGATCGCCTTCGCCACGCCGAAGTCGATGACCTTCGCCACGGGGCGGTCGTCGCTCTTGGCAACGAGGATGTTCGAGGGCTTGAGGTCCCTGTGGATGATGCCTTTGTGGTGGGCGTGCTGCACCGCCTCGCACACCTGGATGAAGATCATCAGGCGGTCTTCGAGGCGCATCTTCGCGAGGTCGCAGAAGTCGGTGATGCGCTTGCCCGCGACGTACTCCATCGCGAAGAAGGGTCGGCCGTCGGGCATCTCGCCCGCGTCAAGCACCTTCGCGACCGAGCTGTGGTCGAGCAGCGCAAGGGCCTGACGCTCGGCCTCGAACCGCGCGATGACCGACCGGGAGTCCAGCCCCTTCTTGAGCACCTTCAGCGCCACCCGCCGCTGCACCGGCTCGCGCTGTTCGGCCAGGTACACCACGCCGAACCCGCCCTCGCCTAGCACGCTGAGCACGCGATAGGGCCCGATGGTCTCCGTCGCCAGCTCGCGGAGGCGATCGAGCGCCTCGGCCTCGTTCGGCGACGACGGCGCCTCGGCCATGGTTGGTTCTTCGGGCGTCAGCATCCGCACACGATACGGCAAATCGCCCCGCACTCCGTCACCGCCGCCCTCGCCGACGCGGGTGGGGCAACCCCTCGATCTCGCGGGGTTCGTCGGCCGGGCCGGCGGCCGTGCGGCCCTCTGGCGCAAGTCTCGGATAGGTCTCCAGCACCCGCCCGCGGTACGATGCGAGCCGACAGCACAACACTCGTGAAGAGAGCCGTGAGAGGATTCCATGCGAGAAGCCACGCTTATCGAGACGCTCGAGCCCCGGATCATCCTGTCCGCGGCCCTCGAGGCCCTCGACGACGTCATCGTCCAGTCGACCGTCAACCCGAATGGGCAGGTCACCGCGCTCTTCCGCAACGTCGCCGGCCGACCCACCCTGCTGCAGGCGTCCGACGCCGCGACCGAATGGTCGGCGTCCGACCTGCTCGCCGAGGTCGGGCTCGCCCAGGCCCGCGCCGACACGACCATCTTCACCGACCCGCGCACCGGCCGCACGAGCATCGCTCTCATCTCGGGCGAGACGCTCTACCTCGCCGAGCAGCAGGTCGACGGCTCGTGGGCCGCGACCGACCTCACCGCCGCCGCCAGCGCCACCGAGTCGCCCCTCCGCTCGCTCACCTCGTTCGTCTCGATCGGCAACCCGAACCTCAACACCCGCGCCGATGACCGCGTCCACATCGCCGGCGTCTCGCTCGCGGGCGACATGCTGCTCTTCCGCCAGCGCGTCGATGCCGAGGGCTTTGTTGTCGATGGCTGGGAGACGACGAACCTCACGACCAACGACATCGCCAGCCGGGGCGGCACCGCGCCGCAACTCGTCGGCCCGATCACGTCCTACGTCACGTCGTGGAACGGGCTGAACATCGTCGGGCTCGATGCCGGTGGCAGCATCCAGTCGTTCTGGTGGGCGCCCAACCTCGGCGACCGCTGGGCGAGCGCCGACCTGACGCGCCTCTACGGCGCCCCGCAGTACACGGGCAAGGTCGACGTCTTCCTCACCGGCTGGAACGCGATCAACATCGTCGGCGTCACAACCGAGGGCGACGTTGTCGCGACGTGGTGGCTGCCCTCCTTCCGCGGCACCTGGCGCACCGAGAACTACACCGAGCGCTTCGGCGGCCCGTCGCTTACGCCCACCAGCATCTCCTCCTACGTCATCGACCGCTGGGGCGGGCTCAACATCGTCGGGCTCACCGAGGACAAGGACCTCTTCGCCTACTGGTGGTCCCCCGCCCGCACCGGCATGGGCTGGGGCACCGTCAACCTCACCGAGCAGAACAACATCACCCAGTCCATCGCCGCGGTCGTGCAGGGCAGCGCCTCGTCCACGGGCACCGTGCACCTCTTCGGCGTGTCGCAGGCGGGGCAGGTCGTTCGCTATGGCTGGAAGCCGGGCTCGCCCTGGACGGGCCAGAACATCTCGCAGCTCGGCACGCCGCCCGCCGAAGACCCCTCGCTGCAACTGCTCGAGCTGGGCCAGTCACAGATCCTGCAAGGCTCGAGCGAGACGCTTCGCTTCAGCGCCGCGGTGCCCTTTGCAACCTCCGGCACGACGATCAACCTCTACAACTCCGACGCCTCGGGCTCCACGCCCGACGCGAACATCATCGGCACGATGTTCGACACCGGCACGAACGGCGACGCCGAGGCCGGCGACGGCATCTACACGTTCTCCACGCCCGTCTCCTACGCCACGCCCGGCACGCGGTACTTCGCCGCCCGCCTCGCCGGCACCCAGCAGGTCGTGACGGCGCAGATCCGCGTCGTCGAGCCGCCCACGATGGAACGCCTCATGGAGATCGACGCCCAGGCGACGCAGATCGTCGTCGATCTTGAGCGCGAGACCTCCACAGGTGTCGAGACGGGCCTTGCGCTTGCCAACATCGCCGAGATCCTCCGCAACGCGACCGGCATCGACACCTCGTCGGTCCGCGTCACCGACGAGGGCCTCTACTGGTCGACCGACGAGGGCATCCCCAGCGTCGTGTTCGCCAACGAGTCGGACTACGACAACACCCAGGAGCGTGGCGGCCTCGGCGGCGATTCCTCAGCTCCCGTCTTCTCCGCCGTCACCGCGAGCACGCCGGACCTGCCCCCCCCGTCGACCAACCTTGCTGGCGAGACGGGCCTGGTCCTCGGGGCCTACTTCCACCAGTTCGAGAACGGCGGCGGCGACGAGTCCAACGACATGGCCGCCATCTTCGCCAACGCCGGCATGGACGTCACCGCCAAGTACCGCACCACCTCGGGCTCCAACGAGATCACCGTCGAGGACTTCAAGAACCTCGAGCAGTACAGCGGCGTGGTCATCACCTCGCACGCCGCGCTGTTCCCGCAGACCGGGGTCGTGGTCGACACCGGGCAGGCGATCACCGCCGACAACCTCGCGGCCTACCTCGCCGACCTCATCGCCGGCCGCCTCGCGTGGTCCGGCACGCTCGGCACGGGCACCTACGCGATCACGCCCGACTTCATCGACCAGTACACCGGGCAGATGGACGGCTCGATCATTTACATCGGCGCGTGCAAGTCCGCCGCGGATCGCTCGATGGCCGAGGCGTTCTTCCGCAAGGGCGCGTTCGGGTACATCGGGTACACCGACATCGTCCGCTCGTCCTTCGCCACCGCCAACGGCATCCAGGCCGCGCTGCACTTCGCCGCCGACGGCGACATCGAGACGATCCCAGGCATCAACACCAACGTCGAACCCCAGCCCGACCTCACCCCCGCACGCTTCGTCTCGCTGGGCAACCTCGGCAACTTCCAGACGGACTTTGACCTCGACTTTGAGGTTTCTATCGCCCAGCTCTTCGTCTACTCCATCCCCACGACCAACGGGCCGCCCTTCAACGGGCAAACCTTCCCACTCACGTCGCTCGCGGTGTTCGTGCTCGATGAGGACTTTGGCACGATCTTGGATGAGTCGGCTGGATTCGGAAACTCGATCCCGTTGAGCACGTCCTCAATCACGACCTTGGAGGCCGGCTCTGCTGCGAGTTTCATCACCATCGACCTCTTCGATCTCTATGACCGC
>CAYQAD010000174.1:0-5754 GCA_964415125.1 uncultured Phycisphaeraceae bacterium
TCGTCATCGCGCATGAAAACGCCCCGCGCCGGAGCGCGGGGCGTTCGAAGTTCAACCGAGTGTGATCGCGCCTACCAGCGGTAGATGTCGCCGGGGTTGTGGATGAAGTAGAAATCGAAGGGGCGCAGCGGCGGGAGCTCCTGGTACTTCTGCCCGTTCGCGTCGGTCTCGAAGTCCTGCCAGAACAGGGGCATGCCCCATCGGCTCGAGGTCGGGCGCTCGCGGATGCCCTCCTCGCGGATCTCGTCGACGATCGTCTGCACCCAGTTGAGCTCCTGGGCCTTGTCGGCAAACTCCGACCAGTCGCCGTCGGAGTTGTTCTCGTACATCAGGTCGACGAACTCGTCGTAGGTGACGCCCATCTTGTCGGCCACGGGCACGGCGAGACGCTTGGCCCACTCGAAGGCGTCCTCGAGCGACTCTTGCTGCTGCGTCAGGTTGCCGCGCATGCCGCTGGACATCTGGTGGTGCAGGATGATCGCGTTGGGGTAGGCGAAGCTGCGCTCGGCGAGCGTGGTGATGCACGCGGCCATGCTCGCGGCGTAGCTCTTGACCACGACCCACACGGGCGAGGGGCTCGACTCCATCGCCTTGAGGATGCGGTAGCCCTCCATGACCGAGCCGCCGGGCGAGTTGTCGATCACGATGAAGATGGGCGCGTCGGTGCGCTGGTTGTTGAAGAAGTCGATGCGTTCGGTGACGTAGT
Organism: uncultured Phycisphaeraceae bacterium; assembly: GCA_964415125.1. Lineage (GTDB taxonomy): Bacteria > Planctomycetota > Phycisphaerae > Phycisphaerales > UBA1924 > CAYQAD01. The sequence goes on from CAYQAD010000174.1 coordinate 707, forward strand.
CGGCGGTGCCGGCGAAGATCGGGCCGTTGAGCGCGATGCGGCGGTCGCTGATGCGCAGCACGCCGTCCTGGAACGGGTTCTCGGGGTACTCGGGCTCGGCGGTCACGCGGTTGCGCAGCGCGTCGGACTTCTCGAGCAGGCCCATCTTGCCCTGGATCGCCGCGAGCTCCTTCGAGTACTCCTGGCTGGCCAGCGCGGTCTCGGACATCGCGCGGGCGAGCTGGAGCTCGAGCAGCGCGTTCTGGGCGCGGGCCTTGGACGCCTCGGCTTGCAGGTCCTCGAGCTCCTGCTCGCGGTCGAGCTTCCGGACGCGGTTCTCGGTGGTGCGGCGTTCGATCTCGGCCTTGAGGTCCGCGATCTCCTGGCTCCGCTTCGCCTCGGCAAGCTTGGCCTCGGCCGAAAGGCGCTCGGCCTCGGCGCGCAGGCGGGCGGCCTCGGCCTTCATCGACGCGAGCTGGTCCTCGAGCTCGGCCTTGCGCAGCGCCGCCTCGGCGCTGAGCCGATCCTTGCGGAGCGTCTCTTCGATCAGGCTGTTCTTCTGCTTCTGCTCACGCAGGCTCGACTCCATGCGCAGCAGGTCGAGCTCGCGCTTCATCTGCTTCAGGCGCTCGGCCTCGGGATCGGGCTTCTCGTCCTTCGCGTCCTCGCCCTTGGGCTCATCGTCGGCCGGCTGGGCCGCGGCGGAGAGCGCATAGGCGGGCGTCGGCGCGGTCAGCGGGGTCATCATCACGCCGCCGGCGAGCGCCGCGAGCAGGAGGGGCGTCAGAACAGTCGTGGAGCGCATGGGTGTCCTTTCAGAACGGGCGGAAGTTCGCGTAACGCGAGAGCGTACCTGCGAGTCGGCGTCACGGTTTCGTTTCAGGCACAGGCCCGGAGCCGGGGCACACATGGGGGAATCGCCACGCATCGGGCAAAGTGTCACCCCGACGCCACGCCTCCGCGGTCGCCGGTAACGACCGGGCCCACGCATGCCTCTGAGACGCGGGCCATGGAAGACCCGCGGAAACGGACACAACACGCCGCGACGCGCACGCAGTCCACGCACCGCCGATCCACCAACACACACCGCCGAGAGGGCCACACCATGACCGACCACAACACCACTCGCGCACGCTTCGAGGGCAAGGTCGCCCTCGTCACCGGGGCCACCAGCGGCATCGGGCGCGACACAGCGATCGCGCTCGCCCGAGAGGGCGCCGCGGTCGTCGCAACGGGCCGGCGCGCCGAGCGTGGGGCCGAGCTCGTCACCGAGATCGAGCGGCTCGGCGGTCGGGCGGCCTTCGTCGCCGGCGACGTCAGCGACGAGGCGCACGTGCGAGAGGCGGTCACGACGGCCGTCGACCGATTCGGCGGCTTGCACCTGGCGTTCAACAACGCCGGCATCGAGGGCACCATGGGCCCCGTCACCGAGCAGACCGCCGAGAACTACGACCAGACCTTCGACATCAACGTCAAGGGCGTGCTGCTGAGCATGAAGCACCAGATCCCCGCGATGCTCGACACCGTGGGCAAGGCGGGAGACAAGGTGCGAGACAAGGTGGAGGGTGAGCCGGGGGGCGGGGCGATCGTCAACAACGCCTCGATCGTCGGCCTGATCGGCATGCCCGGCGCGTCGGTCTACATCGCGAGCAAGCACGCGGTCATCGGCCTGACCAAGTCCGCTGCGCTCGAGGTCGCCCAGCAGGGCATCCGCGTGAACGCGGTCGCGCCCGGCGCGATCCAGACCGACATGATCGATCGCTTCACCGGCCACGACGACGACGCGAAGCAAGGGCTGGCCTCGATGCACCCGATCGGGCGGGTCGGCCGACCGAGCGAGATCGTCGACGCCGTGCTGTTTTTGCTCTCCGGCGAGTCGAGCTTTGTCACCGGGCACACACTCACCGTCGACGGCGGATTTGTTGCCCAATGACACGCACATCCACTTGCTCCCGTTGCGACAGCTTCGCAATTCCACGTCACAACTCGCACGTTGTTACGAAACGTGCGGAGCCGACGTCGGAAGAAACGGATAGACCAATGCATCGGGTCTCGTGGGGGGCGTCGCGGCAAGGGATGGTTGGAGCTGCCTGATCCCGCGACGCTCACGAGCCTGAAACGCAACACGCGGCCGACGGGGAAGCACCTCCCCCGTCGGCCGCGTTGTTTTCTTATGTCGCGATGGCCACGGCGACAGCCCCTCGCGTCATCACCCGCGCGTCATCGGCGGCGTGAAGAACTCCTCGCGCGTGACCTTGCCGCCCTCGACCGTGTAGTGCCCGATCTCGGCCATCTGCATGCGGGGCATCGAGCCGTCGTTGGCCTCGACGTCCATCTCCATGCGCACGCAGAAGCCGTTCTGCGTGATGTAGGGGCCCTCGGCATTGACGCCGTGGACCTTGAACATGCCGAACCACTGCGCGTGCTTCTCGCGGATCTGGTCCAGGCCCGTGTGGGTCATGCCGTCGGCCTCGACCGACGTGTAGTTCGGGTCGTAGTGCTCGGCCCACAGCGGCTCGTCGGAGTCGGCGCCGGAATTGATGTGCGCGACGACGGCCTTGCCGATCCGCTCGCTGTCGGCCATGCGAGCGGCGACCTCGGGGCTGGGCTCTGGGAACTCGGGCATGGGGGGGGCTCCTCTCTGGCTTTGGGCGGCCGCCGTCACAGTCGCGTGGCCGACATAGAGACTAGCTTGTCGCGAACCAACCGCAATGAGGTTCGCCAATGCTCAAGCATGCTCTCGTGGTTCTCGCCTTCGCCCACGCGGGTGCCAACGCCTGCTCGTGGCAAACGCCTTGGTCCACAAGGTTGACTCCCGATCAACTCATCGCCGACCTATTCGACAGCTTCGACGGCAGTGGTCCATGGATCGAGGCTTCGAGCGCAGTGGATGGCACGCGGCAGCTCTTCATAAACATCGATCCCGTCCTCGTGCGAGGCTGCCGTCTGCTCGACCACGAAATCGACACCGGGCCGATCATCATCGACGCCCGCGTGCTGCTGTCGGGTGCTGAGGTCGCTCGCGGGCAGCTCGCCTCCCCAAGTCTCCGCGATCTCGTAGAGCTTCACGGCGCGATCATGCCGTGCGACGTGACCTTCACGCTCTCAAGTTCGGGGCCACCGCGGGGGCTCTATCTCGACGTCGCCGAGACGCTCGATGTTCTTGCGAGAACTCCCGGCGCTCTCGACAGAGCAGACTTCGTCCTTGAGCTCACTGTGAACCATCCGGGACCCGACGAGAGCCAGGCGGACGCGAGCTCGTGCCCCATCGCAACAGTGCGACTGGACGCGGATGCCGAATCGACAACGGTCATATGCCTTGCCGGCCTCGCGGAGTGCGGTCGCGAGTTGCGTCGTGAAGAAGCGTCCCTGACGTTTCGAAGCGTCTTGTTTCGGTCAGAGTCAGAGGGCGCGATAGGCTCCGACTATGCACGACCTCGCCCTTGAGATCGCGGCGTGGGCGCTCACCATCGCGGGGCTAGCGGTGATCGCGTGGGCCCTCTTCTGGGATCGCTCGCGCGGGCGGCGGCGGTGCCCCAAGTGCTGGTACGACATGGACGGGGCGAAGGCTGATGGCGACGGGCGGTTGACCTGTTCGGAGTGCGGGCGCGTGGTTCGGCGCGAGCGCCGGCTCTTCAAGACGAGGCGGCGGTGGTGGCGGGCGCTGGCTGGGGTGTGCGTGCTTGGGCTGGCGTACGCGGCGGTCGCGTATCCGCGCGTGCGAGATCGGGGGTGGGTGGGCGCGGTGCCGACGACGGGGCTGGTGCTCGCGCACCCGTTGCTTGCCGACCTCGCGCCACGCGACGCGTACACATACCCAGCACCGGTCGACGCGAACGCCGTTTGGCTACTCGGTGAAGAACTCGCCACGCGCGTCAGAGACGAAGACATTCACAAATGGCATGCACAGTGGATCATCCGGCAGGTCATCGCCACCGGCGGTCCGCATCTCTATCACGACTACAGCCGTACGAACACGCATCATGGCGTAGAACGCATGATCGATGAAGGGCCGGTGCGATTTCAGGACCTGACGCCGCTGTCGCACGGCCGACTGCTCCATCGCTGGCTGTGGGAGATGCTCTGTGACAACGGTTACGCAACGATGTCCCAGATCGATGCGGTGCTTGACCTCACGCGTGTCGATGCGGAGATGCCACCGGCATGGTGGACTGACCGACCGTTCCCCTTGCGCCTCCTGATTGGATTGCCAACTGTTGACTACGCGCCCGTGCGAGTTTCGGTGCGTGACCTCCTGGGTGAGACGCTGTGGCAAGCGTCCTTTAGTTGGCACTTCGGGCACGGCCTTGGAGCCCCGCGCCTCGGGCCTTCTGCGAACGGCTGGGCGCAAGGGGTCATCATGCTTCCCCCGGGAGAACCACTGCACGAACTCGACGTCGTGATCGAGTTGATTGACGAACAGGTCGCAACGCACACCGTGACGCGTCGCCTGGCTATCGCACCGCAGCTCCTGCTGGATCCAACATTGCGCCTTCAGCCGGTCACGGACGACGCGGTTCGCGAAGAACTCGCCGCCGTCTTGGATCCTGTCGTGACCATCGATCCGGACGGCTCGTGGGCGACTGTCTTCTTTGGGTACGAAGGCAAACGGGCGCCGATCCCGCAACTCGTGAGATACGACCGGCCTGCTATCGGGCTTCGCATAGAATTGATCCACGGCTCAAAGATCATCGCGACCGGCACGATGCTGCTTCCTTCCGGACAGGGCGAGTTCGGCACGCGAATCGACTTGCTCCGGGCGATGCCACTCACGTTGCTAGAGGCGGCACCTCCGCAGCTTGGGGAGAACGACGTCTTTCTGCTTCGGGCGACGGGGTGTCTCGACGTCGCGCTGAGAGACCCGTCGGCGCACAGGGCGTGGCAAGGCGTGTTGGAATGGAAGCTGCGGTTGCCGCCCGCCGCCGTACGCCCGGAAACGCGCCGGCCGGCGTTGATCTTGATGTCTGACTCGGCGATCAGTGACGCAGAGAACGACAACTCTTCGCCCTAACTGATCGTCAGCGTCGGCTTCGTCCGCCCCTGCTTCATCGCCGCGAGGTTGACCTGGC
>CAYQAD010000175.1:0-5686 GCA_964415125.1 uncultured Phycisphaeraceae bacterium
GGATGTTCGATCGGTGGGTGCCTTACCCGTTTCAGAACAACATCCGGTACCTGCCCAAGCAGGCAGCGTACGAGTGCCTGAGCGGGTTGATCAAGGCGCAGACGGGCCAGGGGGACATCAAGAGCTACAAGGACGCGACAAACTTCGGCGAGTTCATCGACGCCGTGTTCGGCGAGGGCATCGCCAAGCACTTCATGCGCCCGTACAACTTCAAGGTCTGGGCCCACGAGCCCGAGATGATGAACAAGCACTGGATCGGCGAGCGCGTCGCCACGCTCGACATCGACCGCGCCCTCAAGAACGTCGTCCTCGAGTCCGACGACTTCGGCTGGGGGCCCAACAACCAGTTCAAGTTCCCGCTCAAGGGCGGCACCGGCGAGTACTACAAGCGCATGGCCGACTCGATCAGCCAGTTCATCCAGCTCAACAAGACCCTCCGGTCCGTCGACGTCGACAAGAAGATCGCGACATTCGAGGACGGCACCACCGAGTCCTACGACATCCTCATCTCCGCGATGCCCGTCGACGTGCTCTGCCGGGACATCCTCGCGGGCGACGTGCCCGATTCGCTGCGCACCCGCGCCCAGGAGCTCAAGCACTCCGGCGGGCACATGGTCGGCATCGGCATCAAGCGCCCCTGCCCCTCGACCAAGAGCTGGATGTACTTCCCCGAGGACAACTGCCCCTTCTACCGCGTCACCTATCTGAGCAACTACTCGCCCTTCATGACCCCCGACAAGGACAGGTACTACTCGCTGCTGTGCGAGACGAGCTACTCCGACCACAAGCCCGTTGACGCGGACGCGATCATCGAAGAGACCATCACCGGCCTTGAGAACGCCGGCCTGCTCGAGCCCGGCGAGCGCGACGACATCGTCACCACCTGGCACTACCACGCCGACTACTCCTACCCCACACCCAGCGTCGAGCGCGACGACATCCTCGCCGACGTCATCCCCTGGCTCGAGCAGCGCGAGATCTACTCCCGAGGCCGATTCGGCATGTGGAAGTACGAGGTCTCCAACACCGACCACACGCTCATGCAGGGCGTCGAGCTGGTCAACCGCCTGCTGCTGGGCGAGCCCGAGACGACCATCGGCATCGTCTATGAGTCCACCGCCGACGGCCGGGAGGCCGCCCGCCACGAGCGCTCCGCCAAAGCGGGCTCGGGCGAAAAGCGCCTCGCCGCCGCCGCGGCCGAGGCCAAGCCCGCGGGCAGCAAAGCGACAATTTCTGCGAGCCCCGATGCGGGGGATCAGCCCGAGGCCGAGCTGGCCGAGGAGGAGCTTGGGGTCGGCAAGATCACCAAGTAGATGCACCGGCCGATCGGTCGGCAGACGCGGAAATGTTTGCGTCCCATAACCTTACGTGTTTTCACCACGCACCCGCTTTGGCACCGCCCAAAGCGGGTGTTTTGCTATTCCCCTGATCCGGCTAGCCATGTTGGGGCAACATCGCGGCGAAATTGGCTGGTAGTGGGCGATTCCTGAGGCACATTTCACCCAGACCTCGCAAACGGAACTGCAAGGTCCGGTAGATTATCCGCGATCAGCTCCGGACCCGACCGGGTTGCGAACACGCGGGCTGGGTACAACCCGATCCTCTCCTCCACGGAGGGAGTTATGGAGAGTGTGTTGCCATGAGCGCGATGCCGCGCCAACACGATTCACCGCTCGCTGCCACGGATTGGCACGCCGACACGGTGACACTGGCCGACGAGGCCCATCTCGTCGCGTGGTCTGAGGACCCCTCGTTGCGAGTACATTTCGCAGCCTCCCTGGGGCGGTTCCTCGAAGCCCAGCGCGATGTCGAAGTTCTTCGATTCCACGGCCGACACATCGGCAATCTCGAAGATTTCTGCGCCCAGCTCGAACGCCTCATGCCCGGCCCGACGCTCGATCGCCGGGTCGACGGCCCGCGCGGCGTGACGAATCTCCTCCGCGCCCGACCAACCTTCCCAGGCAGGTCCGCCGGCAAGTGGCGCTACTACGTCTGGCACGACGCAGACGTGCTCCTCGCCGAGAACCCAGACCTCTTCGCCCGCGTCGCCGACGCGATGGCGGGCGTCGCGGCCGAGGCCGAGTTCGTCTCCGACGACATGCTCATCATCCACCGGGCCGTGCTCGTGGGCGGCCCGGCGCTGCTCGACGCCGCATCGACACCCGGCGGCCCGCTCGCCTCTTGGTACGACGACGGGCTCGGTGAGCCGTTCTGGCAGGTCGTCACCGGCATCGAGGCGCCCGACTACATGGCCTTCCACATCGACCAGCTCCTCCGCGAGTAGCGCCGCACCACGCGCCATCCGGTCGAGCCCGCCCCGCCTGACCCCGCACGCCGAAGCCCCTAGTCGGCGTGCCAACATCACACGCACGGACTCGTTCGTTTTTCCGAGCCCGCCCGCAGCAACGCACCCGAGCCGGCTACACCGACTCGGGTGCGTGCTCTTTTTTGCACACTCCGCGCTGCAACGCCCCGCTCGCCGCCGCCGGCACCGATGGACTTGATTCGACCCGCCAGCCGCGCTTGGCTCTCCCATGCGCATCATCGGCGGCAGCCACAAACGCCGGAAACTCATCACCCCGCCCGACGCGGAGACCACCCGCCCCATGCCGGACTTTGTCCGCGAGGCGGTCTTCAACATCCTCCGCGGGCACTCCGAGGGCGCGACCGTCGTCGATGTCTTCGCCGGCACCGGCTCGATGGGCCTCGAGGCCGCCTCCCGCGGGGCCACCGACATCTACCTCATCGAGCGCGACCGCCGCATCGCAAACATCATCGAGCAGAACATCGAGCAACTCGGCTTCGACGACCGCGCCCAACTCATCATCGGCGACGCGCTCGGCCCCGCGTCGGTCGCCCGCGTGCCCGACAGCATCGACCTGCTCTTCTTCGACCCGCCCTATCCGATGGTGACCGACGCCGAGACCTGGCCCCGCGTCGCGGCGCAGTTCGGCCGCTTCGTCCAGAAGCTCGCGCCCACCGGCTTTGCCGTGCTCCGCACCCCCTTCCCCGCCGTGCACCGCGTGAAGCAGGCCGAGCCGGAGCTGCCCCCGGGCGCGCGGGTGGAGCACGACTTCGCGGGCGATCTGCCCGACAATGGGGGCAACGAGGCCGAGGAGGTCATCGTGCTCGAGGCCGACTCGGTCGACGGCATCGACGACGCCGCGCTCGAAGCCTTCGAGCGCGCCGCCCGCGAAGCCGAGCAACAAGCCCGCGAACGCGCCCGCCCCGTCGACATCGACCTGGGCATCCCCGGCGCGATCGGCCCCGAGAGCCACGCCTACGGCACCACGGTCGTGCACCTCTACATGCGCGAGCGCACGCCCGAAGAGCAAGCCCAGCTCGACTCGGAGTCGGCCGCCTCGTCGTAAACTCCTCCGGTGTCGAGCCCCGCATTCCAGCTCAACGAGGCCCAGCAGCAGGCGGTCGTCTATGACGCCGGCCCGCTGATCGTGCTCGCCGGCCCCGGCACCGGCAAGACCGCCGTCATCACCCGCCGCATCGAGCACCTGATCACGCATCGAGGCTGCGACCCCGCGACGATCCTCGCGCTCACCTTTACCGTGCGCGCCGCAGCCGAGATGCGCGAGCGCCTCGCCGCGATGGACCTCGACGCCGCCGCCGAGCAGATCCAGGCGTCGACGTTCCACGGCTTCGGGCTCGGCGTCCTCCGCCGATTCGGCGACATGCTCGGCCTGCCCGCCAAGCTCACCATCGCCGACGCCGCCGAGCACCGCCGAGCGCTTCGCGAGGCCGCCCAAACGCTCCCCGGCGGGACAATCGACATCGAGGGCGCCGACGCCGCCGCCGACCAGGCCCGCGCGCTGGCCACGCAGATCGCCCAACTCGGCCTCACCGCCGGCGACCTGCGCACCCGCGTCGCCACCGCCCGCGAACAGCTCGAGTCATCCGATGAGCCGGACGACGCCGTGCCGATCGCTGCCAAGCGCGCTCGCCTCGCCCGCTACGACGCGTACGCGCGCATGATCGAGCGCGCCGAGCACGACCTGCTCAGCCGAGGCCGGCTCACGCTCGACCACCTGCTCACGCTGCCCACGCGCCTGCTGCCCAAGCACCCCGCCGCCCTCGCGATGGTGCGCGAGTCCGCGCAGCACGCCCTGGTCGACGAATACCAGGACTCCAACCCCGCCCAGCTCGCGATGCTGCGCGTCGTGTGCCCGCCGGATCAGCCGCGGGGCATCGGCCCTGATCTCGTCGTTGTGGGCGACGACGACCAATCGATCTACGCCTTCCGCGGCGCCGACGATCGCGCGTTCCACCACTTCCAGCAGGCCTACCCAACCGCGGAGACCGTCGAGCTCATCGAGAACTACCGGTCGACGCCGGCGGTGGTCGACATCGCCACGCGCGTGATCGGGGCTGCCGCCGAGCGCTTCGCGCCGGACAAGTCGCTCGTCTCGCGCGTCGACATCGCCGACGCGGTCCGCGTGACGGCCGTGCATCTCGAAGCCGATCGCCACGACGCCGACGTGATCGCCGCGGACATCCTCGCCACGCGCGCCAGGGCCGAGGCGGCCGGCGCGCCGCTGCGGTCGACAGCCGTCATCGCTCGCGGGCACGCCGACCTCGACCGCATCGCTGCGGCGCTGCGCGTCGGCGGCGTGCCCTTCCGCATCGCCCGCCGCCAGCGCGTGCTCGAGCTCCCGGCAATGCAGGACCTCCTCGCGTGGATCGAAACGCTCGTCACGCCCGACGCCGCGTGGCCCGTCCAGCGCCTGCTGGTGCGCCCGCCCTTCTCGGTCGACGCCGACGTGGTCGCCCAGTGGCACCGCCTGTACCGCCGGGCAACGGGCCTGTCGGACGCGGACCGAAGCGAACCGCCCGGCACCTTCACCGAATGGCTCGCCGCACGCCCCGACGCCCACCTCGGCGGGCTCGGCCGATTCCTGCACCTCCGCACCCTGCTCGCCGACCGCACCGCGCACGCGCCGGCGCACGAGGCGATCTTCGAGATCATCGCCCGGGGCGAGCTGGTCGCGGCGGAGCTGCCCGACGCGGCGGGCCTCGCGGCGAACGCGGGCGCCATGGCCGCCGCCGTGCGCTACGCGCGCGACGCACGCGGCCGCCTGCCCGAGCCCCGCAACCTCGCCGCCTTCTGGGCCCACTACCAGGACCTCGACGAGCAGGGCCAATCCTTCGGCCTCGCCGAGGAGCAGCGCGTCGACGTGATCGACGGCGAGCACGACGAGCCGCACGCCGAGGGCGTCGTGCAACTGCTGACCGCGCACGCCTCCAAGGGCCTCGAGTTCGACACGGTCTACGTGCCCCGCATCGGCCCGACCGGCGGCTTCGGCTGGGTCGATCACAACACGCGCGATCGCCCGCCGCCCGGCGTCGCCGACGAGCTCGTCTTCGACCCCGAGCGCCAGCGCGCCGAGCAGCGTCGCCTCTTCTACGTCGCGTGCACCCGCGCCCAGCGTCGCCTCGTTCTGCTCACGAAGAAGGCCAAGTCGCGCAGCAAGAGCACGCACTTCTTCCAGGAGCTGACCTACGCCACGCCCGCGCTGGAGCATCTCGAGATCGTCGAGGCGAGCGATCTGCTCGCCGCCGCAGCCCGCGCGGGCGTGCACGCCAGCTCGACCGAGGCGCCCGACGAGCTCGCCCAGCTCGCGTCGCGTCGCGACGCGATCGCCGACGCCCGCCGCCGCGTGCGCACGGCCGCGGC
>CAYQAD010000176.1:0-5667 GCA_964415125.1 uncultured Phycisphaeraceae bacterium
CATGCATCCCGTGCATCCCCGCCCCGCCAAACTTCGGCAGCAGCGACGGATGGATATTCAGCACCCGCCCCTCGTATCCCGCCGGAATATCCAGCAAATGCAAATACCCCGCGAGCACCACCAGATCGATCCGATGCGCATCGAGCATCGCCCCGAGCCGCCCCGCCGGGATGCGCCCGTGCTCGATCAGCGTCGCCACGCCCGCCTCCCGCGCGATCTCCGCGCCCCGGCACGTCTTGCTCGCAATCACCAGCGCCACGTGCGCCGTCGGCGCGCCACGCTCCGTGTGGTCCAGCAGGTTCTCAAGCGACCGCCCCGAGCCCGAGAGCATCACCGCAAGCCTCGGCCGATGCGCAAGCCGCCGCGACGAATCGCCCGAGGGCGTGGGGTGTGGCACCGACTCGCCCGTCAAGACGCGCTCCTCAAACCCCCAACCGAACCACAAATCCAATCACCACGACCACACGCTCAAGACACAGCCTTCGCCGCCGCCGCCTCGCTCTTCGCGATCTTGAAAAGCCGGTTCAATCGCGTCAGCTTCAGCCCCGACACGATGTTCTCCGACGCGTTGTAGATCGCCACCTTCCCCCCGTTCGCCGCGCACGTCCGGTGGATCTCCACAAGCGCACCAAGCCCCGCCGACGCGATCATCCGCACCTGCGCAAAGTCGATAACCACCCTCGGCCCCATCGCCTCGACCACCTCGCACGCCTCAGCAACAAGCCGCTGGGCCTCCTTCTCGCCAAGCGTCTCCGCCGTCACCGTGATCTGCACCACCGGCCCCACAAGCCGCGCCGTCAAGTACTGCTTCTCCACCGTACCCGCCCCCCAGTCGCACGCCGCTTAGGACACAGCCCCTACGAAACAGCCCCTACGAAACAGCCTTAATCGCCGCGTCCTTGCTCTTCGAGATCGTGAACAGCTTGTGCAGCCGCGTCAGCTTCAGCACCTCGAGAATGTCCGGCGACACGTTGCACACCGCCATCTTCCCGCCCGCCGCCTTGCAATCCCGGTGCGCACTCACCAGCGTCCCGATCCCCGCCGACGCCAGAAACACAACCTGCTCCATATCCAGCACCAGCTTGTGCCCCGACGCCTCCGCCGCCGTCGTCAGCTCAGGTCCAAGCACCGACGCCTCCCGCTCGGTGATCTTCTCACACCGAACCGAAGCGATCGTCACGCCCGAGACGTTCTCAGCAAGCAGAAAAACAGAGTCGACAACAGCCATGACCGCAGTATAGGGGAGTGAAAACCACCCACACCGGCCCCGGGCCATCCCAACCGCCCAACCCACCGTCAACCGGCCATCAGCCGGCCAGGCACGCGCCCGTCACGCGTCCATATGGATCGTCGCCGGCGAGTCGTACGGAATCGGCGTCCCGTCCGGCCCGATCGCCACCATCACCAGCGTCGCCGCCGTCACCGACACCGTCGATCCGTCCTCAAGCCGCTCCGCCTCCACATCCACCTTGATCGTCACGCTCTTCGTGCCCGTCCGCGTCGTCGTCGCGTACAGGTTCACGATGTCCCCCAGATGGATGGGCGCGTGGAAGTCCACCCGCTCGATCGCCGCAGTCACCCACCGATGGCACCCGTGCCGACGCGCCTCCACAAACGCCGCCTGGTCGATGTACGACAGCACCACGCCGCCGAAAATCGTCCCGTACGGGTTCGTATCCCGAGGCATCGTCACCACGCGAAGCGTCAGCCGGCGATCCACATCAGAAGCACTCTGGTCGGGTTGGGTTTGGTCGGGCATCCCAACAGCGTAGGGATGCCCAACCCCACGCCTCGCAGTCCGCGCCAAGCGCACGGCCACGGCCCGCCGGCTATGGAGTGGGACGCCAGCGGACCGCGCCGAGAAGAGAGGCAACACCAAACACACGCGGCACCACCACGCATCGCAGACCAAACGCCCCACACGCAACGACTATTCCCCCGCCCATTCCACCCCAAGCCAACCCCCCCGCCCGCATACGATTCCATCGCCAACAACAGGAGCCTCAAATGACCTTCACGCCAAACCAGCCCGCAGGCCTCGACCCCGCCACCGCCATGCCCATGACCATCGAGGGCATCGCCGCCTCGCCCACCGCCGAGCTGGTCACCCGCTACCGCGCCGCCGTCGGCCTCATCGACCGTCGCCTCATGGAAATGGCAGACGAAGACCTCGACCAGGCATTCCTGCCCGACGCCGGCGTCGGACGCTGGCCCATCCGCGTCCTCATGGGGCACCTCGCCGACGCCGAGATGGTCCAGATCCACCGCATCCGACGCGCCGTCGCCGAGCCCGGCGCCGTCCTCGGCCTCTGGGACGAGCACGCCTTCATCGACGCCAACCTCTACGGCAAGGAGGGCGACCTCCGCGCGCCCATCGCCGGCTTCTGCGCCATGGTCTACACCACCCGCCAGTGGGCCGGCGAATGGCTCGCCACCCTCACCCCCGAAGAGTGGCAACGCGAGATCATGCACCCCGAGAACGGCGCCATGAGCGCACGCGACCTGCTCGTCTACACCATCTGGCACTTCGAGCACCACCTCGGCTTCCTCCAGGCAAAGATCGCGAAGATCATGGGCGAAGAGGGCTACGCGCCCATCGCAGGCCCCGCCGCCCACGCCCAGTCCCAATGCTGCTCCTCCGGCGGCTCCTGCGGCTGTGAAGCCGAGGGCAAGGCCCGGCCCGCCGACGGCTCATGCTGCGGCGGCAACGCAAACCAATCCTCCGGCGGCTGCTGCTCCACCAACACACCCACCAGCGAGCAAGCCGACTAATGCGCGGCATCTTCGACGAGCGCCGGTACCTCATCCCCTTCCGCTCGACACTCCTCCCCCAGATCTTCACCGATACCCTCGTCATCGGCGCGGGCGGCGCAGGACTCCGCGCCGCCGCCGTCGCCGCATCAACATCCGAAGTCATCGTCCTCGCCAAGGGCACCCTCGACCAGAACAACACCGCCTGGGCACAGGGCGGCATCGCCGCCGTCATGGACCCCGCCGAGGGCGCCGACCCCGCCGACACCTTCGACTCGCACATCCAAGACACCCTCACCGCCGGCGCAGGACTCTGCGACGAGCCCGCCGTCCGCCTCGTCGTCGAGCAAGGCCCCGCCGAGCTCCGCACCCTCGTCGAATGGGGCGCACGCTTCGACCGCCTGGGCGACGCGCTCGCCCTCGGCCGAGAGGGCGGCCACGCCTTCCACCGCATCCTCCACGCCGGCGGCGACGCCACCGGCGCCGAGATGCAGCGCATCCTCCTCCAGCGCGTCACCAAGACACCCAACATCCGCGTCTTCGACGAGTGCTTCGCCCTCGACCTCATCACGGCAGGCGACGAGCCAGGCGCACCCGTCCTCGGCGCGATCACCTGGCACGCCAAGTTCGGCCTCCAGGTCATCTGGGCGACCACCACCATCCTGGCCGCGGGCGGGGCCGGCCAGGTCTACCGCGAGACCACCAACCCGCGCGTCGCCACCGCCGACGGCATCGCCATGGCCTACCGCGCCGGCGCAGGCCTCGCGGACATGGCGTTCGTCCAGTTCCATCCGACTGTGCTCTATCTCCCCGGCGCCGCCCGCGCGCTCATCAGCGAAGCCGTCCGAGGCGAGGGCGCACTCCTCCTCGACGAGCACGAACGCCGGTTCATGCCCGACGTCCACCCACTCGCCGAGCTCGCCCCGCGCGACATCGTCAGCGGCGCGATCGTCGATCGCATCGCCGAGCAGGGCGGCTCGCACGTCTGGCTTGACTGCCGCAACATCGCCGGCTTCGCCGACCGCTTCCCGGGCATCACCCGCGTGCTCGCCCAGTTCGACCTCAACGCCTCCCGCGACCTCATCCCCGTCCACCCCGCCGCCCACTACATGGTCGGCGGCGTCCGCACCGACCTCCACGCCCAGACCGGCGTCCCCGGACTGCTCGCCGCCGGCGAGGTCGCATGCACCGGCCTCCACGGCGCCAACCGCCTCGCCAGCAACTCACTCCTCGAAACACTCGTCATGGGACGCATCGCCGGCGAGCAAGCCGCCAAACGCGCCGGCCGCGCAAACGGCAACGGCCCCAAGCCCGTCCGCGTCGTCAGCGCCATCCCCCCAAGCGACCAGGGCGAGCTCGACCTCACCGATGTCCGCTCAAGCCTCCGCTCGGCGATGTGGCGCAACGTCGGCGTCCGCCGCCTCGGCGCGAGGCTCGACGACGCCGTCGACATGCTCGACTTCTGGGCCAAGTACACCATGGACAAGGTCTTCGATGACCCCGCCGGCTGGGAGACCCAGAACCTCCTGCTCGCCGGCGCGCTCATCGCGCGCAGCGCCGCCTGGCGCACCGAGAGCCGAGGCTGCCACACCCGCGACGATGCCGATGGGCCGAGCGAATCGCTGCGGGCCCACGATGTCTGGCACCGCGGCCGCGCCGAGCCGGGCGTCGTTGATGTCGTGGGCGCGGTCGATGCAGGAACAGGTGCGGGCTCGTGAGGTGGCGCGTGGCCGGTGTGGTAGTGGCGTGCGCCGGGCTGATTGGCTGCGCTGTTGAGGAGCGTGTGGTCAAGTGGGACCCGCCGATGGCGGGGCTTCCCGGTGCGCAGACGGGCCAGCCGGTGGTGCGGGAGCAGTCGGCGTTTGCGAGCCCGGAGGCTGCGCCGGATGGGATCGCGATTGAGAATGAGGACGGCACGGTCACGCTGGTGAGCCGATCGGGTCGGCACCTGATGGTGCATATCTGGACGACGATCGAGAACGAGGAGGAGTCGCTGTTTGTTGAGCAGGTGCTCAGCGAGCGGACGGCGGGCGAGTTCGTCGAGCGCGGGTACGACCCGGCCGAGGCGTACCGGGAGCTGGTCAAGCGCAAGCGGGACGTGGCGAAGCTGTTTGCGCAGATGCCTCAGGGCGAGATGACGCCGGGCGTGTTGATGGAGAAGGTTGGGGAGAAGACGTATCGGCTCGGGGTGAGCGGGCCGGGCACGGAGAAGCTGCGCTGGCGGTTCATGGACATGGTGATGGAGGGTGGGAACTGGCGGCTGCGGTGGTTTGGGCGATAGGGGTGCTGTGGTTTTGGGTTTGGTGAGGGCTCGAAGATCATGGCTGCGCACGTCGGCCATGGCACCCGTTGGCGTTGGTGTGGTTGGTGATGTTCGGTCCCTCGGCTCACGCCGAGGGCTCGCATGCGGTGTGGCTGCGCGCAGGATGGTGGTGGCGGCTTTGCGTTTGGTTTCGGGGGTGGCGTTGTGGGCGGCGGCGGTGTGGTCGAGGGTTTGGAGGGCGGCGGCTGCGCGGTCGGCGGCTTGGGTGGCGGTGCGCTCGTCGGCGGCGCGGCGGAGGCGCGCCAGGAGGGTGCGGATGGGCTCGGACTCGAGCCAGTCGAGCAGCTCGGGGAGGGTGATGTCGAAGAGGGTGGGCAGCTCGGCGAGGGCGTCGGGGGCGGTGAGGTAGGCGCGCAGGAGCTCGCCCTCGTCCAGATGGGCTGGGAGGGGGCTCGGGAGGGCGTGGCCCGGCTGGGTGTCGTTGGGCTGGTGGGTGGTTGTGTGCCTGGTCATGTCAGGCAGGGTGCGTGCCCGATGCGCGGCGTCAAGCGGTTGGGTGTGGAGGGCGCCGAAGGTGCGCGCGGGGGTGGTGGGTGATGAGAAGTTTGGGCGGTTGAGGGTCATGGCCGCCGACGGCGGCCATGGCGTTTTGT
>CAYQAD010000177.1:0-5633 GCA_964415125.1 uncultured Phycisphaeraceae bacterium
AGGCCGCGAGCCGCGCGTCCTGCACCCGCTCGGCCGCCTGCTCACGCTCGACCGCCGTCGCGATCAGATCGCCCACCGCCCCCATCGTGTCCCGCAGAATACGACCGGCGCACTCCGGGTTATCGACGACCATGAGCACCGTCCCCACGCACTCATCGCCGTTGCGCAGCGGCACGACAATCGCCTGTTGCGGCGCCTCGCCGTCACGCCCAGACTTCCACGTCTCGATCCAGCACAACGCCGCGCGGTCACCCATCGCAAGCCCGACCCGCTCGGTGATGCGATCACACATCCTGCTCGCGGACGGCGCGTCCACGTCGCCCGCGACACAAACGAGATGCTCGCCACCCACGGCTCGCCGCACCGCGGTCGCAGCCCCCACCACCGCCACGACCTCGCCGATCGACAGCAGGTGCTCCATCGTCTCACCGATGCGGTCCGCGAGCGGCGCGCCCGTGCCCAGCGTCGCCGCCACCCGCGCACGCATGTCCGCCAGCGACGCGAGCACCTGCCGGTGATGCTCGGTCGCGAGCTGCTCGGTCACGTCGTGCTTGATAATCATCATGCCGACCGGCTCGCCCTGCTCCGACAGCACCGGCGCGGCGCGCACGTCCAGCCAGCACGCCGTGTCGCCTGGTGTCGACCCGGCGTCCGCCCCCGCCGAACGAACCGACGAACTCTCCAAGCCCGCCGCCGGCACCATCGGCGCGACACGCAGGCGTTCGGTCGCCTGCCGACCGTCCCGCAGCGTCTCGGCGATCGCCCGCACACGCTCGGCGTCAACCCGCGAGGCATCGAACAGCAGCGATCGGCCACCCGTCTCGATCTTCACGCCAAGCGACGCGTCGAGCTCTCGCGCCGCGTCGTTCGCAAACGTCACGTTCCCCTCGAGATCCGTCATCACGATCGCCACGGGGCATCGGCCGACCGCGGTTGCCAGCATCTCGTTCCGCCGGCCGAGCTCCGCGACGTGCTGCTGCGTCTGCTTCTGCGCCGTGATGTCGTATCGGATCGAGACATACCGGTCGATCGCCCCGTCCGCGCCCCGGCAGGGCACGATCGTCGAGTCCACCCAGTACTCCTCGCCCGACTTGCGCCTGTTGCAGACCTCGCCACGCCACACGTCCCCCCGAGCGATCGTCTTCCACACTTCTACCCAGAACGACCGCGGGTGGTGCCCCGAGTTGAGGATGCGATGCGTCTGCCCGAGCAGCTCGCCCTGGCTGTAGCCGCTGATCTGCACGAACCCGTCGTTCGCCGCGATGATGCGCCCCTGCGCATCAGTCACCGAGATGATCGAGTTCTCATCGAGCGCGCGCCAGAGCCCAAGCAGCGACTGGGCCGAGTCGTCCGCCGTCGCGCGGCGTGGCGATCGACCACCCACCACCAACGCCACAGCCACCCCCACCGCCGCCACCGCCGAAGCCAGCGCACCAACCACGACCCATACCAAGCTTGCGCCCCCTGCGCCGGGGCGAACGAGCATCACCACAGCGATGCCGAGCGATAGGCCGCACAACGTCCCAGCCAGAACCCCGGGCGAGCATCGCCACGCCGAGGCCGCGCGGCCGCCCGCGCGCTCGTGCGGCACCACAACGCGATCTTGCTCGGCTCTGGACAACGCGTGCACCTTCCGATCAGCCGGCACGTCCGACAACGCGCCCGAATCGGCCATCGTCGGCTGCCGCGGGTACGCCCTGCAGCACAACCCGGCGAACGCCCGAGTCCGCCCACTCTGGAGAAACCACGGGGCACCCCAACCGGGTACACGAATCCCCTTATCGGCCGCCAACGCCGAAGCTGCGTTGGCCCGCCCGCGCCCGCAACACAACCCCGGTACTCGCGCGTGATTTCCTCCCCGTAGACACGCCGGAAGCGGTTTCACGCCCAGACGACCGAATCGAGCGAAGCATTTCTGATATTCTGATCGGTATGCAGCCGAGCAGCGACAGGTCGATCGACGCGGCCCTCCCGGGCGTGCTCGCCGCTGTGTTCCGCGAAGAGCCCGGCGTCGGCTTTGCCCTCGTCGATAAGGACGGCGTCGTCATCTACGTCAACGCCAAGTCCGCCGACCTCTTCCTCCAAGACACGCCCCAGGCCGCCCTCGGCCGCCGCCTCGACGAGCTCTTCGGCCCCGAGTGGGCCGCCGAACGCATGCGCCTCTTCGCAGGCATCGCCGAGACCGGCAGGCCCACCATCAGCCGCCACATCCGGCACGGCAAGCAGATCCAAAGCACCCTGCGCCTGCTCACCCAAGTCGGCGATAAGGACCCCGTCTTCATCGTCATGACCGTCGAGGGTGCCCACGATCCCGAGTCACCCGAAGACTTCGACTTCTTCGAGAGCGAGCTGGCACACCTCGGCCCGCTCAACTCGCTCAGCCCACGCGAGCTTGAGGTCCTCGCCCTCATCGGGCACGGCATGACCACCGCCGCCATCGCCAAGGCCCTGCACCGCTCCGTCCGCACCGTCGAGCGCCACTGCGACTCCATCCGCCAAAAGCTCAACAGCGCCAACCGAGTCCAGGTCGCCGACTTCGCCCGTAAGGCAGGCCTGCGCGTCGAAGATGCAAAGAAGAAGCGGCTCTAAACGAAACCCTTGCTATGCCCCGAACGACTCCGTTAGAGACAACGCCAGCCATGCGTAAGATCTTTCCCGCCGTCGCCGACAACGACGCGCCCGCATTTGTAGAAAATATCTTCGCCTCGGAGCCCGGCGTCGGCTTTTCCGTCGTCGATCGCGCAGGAACCATCCGATTCGTCAACGCGCGTGCAGCAGAACTCTTCCTGCGATCCACGCCCCAGGAGATGCTCGACAAGGCGCTCGACGAAGTGTTCAGCCCAGCGTGGGCAGCCGAACGCTTTGCGATCTTCGATCAGATCATCCGAACCGGGCGCCCCGTCGTTATGCGGCATGTACGCAACGGCGTGCAACTCCAAAGCACCATCCGCCGCATCGGCGAGCACAACGACGATGTGCCAATATTCCTCATTATCACGATCGAGGGCGAGAACGCCTTGGCTGACTCCGGTGCCTTTGATGTCGTCGAGAGCGATCTGATCAACCTCGGGCCGCTCGATCCGCTCACCCCGCGCGAGCTCGAAGTCCTCGCACTCATCGGGCACGGCATGTCGAGCAAACAAGTCGCCAAAGCGCTCTGCCGCTCTGTCCGCACGGTGGAAAAGCACTGCGACGCGATCCGCGAAAAGCTCAACGGCGCCAACCGAGTCCAGGTCGCCGACTTCGCCCGTCAAGCAGGCCTCCGCGTCGAGGACGCCAACAAAGAGCGGGTCTGAAACCGTCTCCCACGGGCCCGACCGGCTCGCTCCCGTAAACTCTTCGCCATGTACAAGGTCTTCCCCGAAGTCGTCGGCACCGACGGCCCCACACCGCTCGCCGATGTCTTCGCCGCCGAACCCGGCGTGGGCTTTTCCATCGTCGACCGCCTCGGCACCATCCGGTTCGTCAACGCCCGCGCCGCCGAGCTGTTCCTGCAATCCACGCCCCAAGCGATGCTCGGCAAGACCCTCGACGAGCTCTACGGCCACGACTGGGCCGCCGAACGCCTCGCCGTCTTCGATCGCATCACACTCTCCGATCGCCCCGTCATCATGCGCCACATCCGCAACGGCGTGCAGCTCCAGAGCACCATCCGCCCCATCAGCCAGCAGGGCGAC
Source organism: uncultured Phycisphaeraceae bacterium (assembly GCA_964415125.1). Lineage (GTDB taxonomy): Bacteria > Planctomycetota > Phycisphaerae > Phycisphaerales > UBA1924 > CAYQAD01. The sequence continues at coordinate 3,678 of CAYQAD010000177.1, forward strand.
GAGACCCCCACCTTCCTCGTCATCACCACCGAGGGCGAGCACGCGCCCGCCGACGCCAACGCCTTCGACATCGTCGAGAGCGAGCTGGCGCACCTCGGCCCGCTCGAGTCGCTCTCCCGCCGAGAGCTCGAGGTCCTCGCCCTCATCGGGCACGGCATGTCATCCCCACAGGTCGCCGCGGCACTCTACCGCTCCGTCCGAACCATCGAGCGCCACTGCGACGCCATCCGCACCAAGCTCCAGCGCTCCAGCCGCGTCGACATCGCCGCCTTTGCCATGCGGGCAGGCCTCCGCGTCGAGGACAGCGACCTCAAGCGCGTCCACTAGCCAGCCGCGTGCCCCGCGCCGAGACGGAGCTCGACCTGCCCGTCCTCGAGCTCGCGACGCCCGATGACCGTCATCTCGAGCGAGGGCGATCGGCTGTCGACCATGCGAAACAGGTTCACCATCACGTCGCCCCGCGGCGCATCCGCCCCCCGGCAGACCGCCGACACCTCGCTCGCCGAGACCCGCAGCACTTCCATGAGCACCGCGATGTCGCCGCCGGTCGGCGTGACGAGCGCCCGGCAACGCGGCTTCGCCCCGGGTGCCCCCTGCGCCGCCCCGCCATCGTCGCCGAGCAGCCGCGCGAGGTTCGCAAGGTTCTCTGTGACTCGCGCCAGTGCCGATTCCGCGTCCATGCAACCGCTCCTAATAGGCCAAAGTCCCCAGGCAAAACCCACGACCCTCAGCATTGCATACGAAGTGAGATCCTTCAGTCCGTGGAAACCCCCAATATGCCCTCATAGTTTTGACCACCTATTTAGGTGAATTTATCGCCAATACCTAGCGAAATGCCCCCATCCGGCAGACGCCGGACGGGGGCACAAGACATGATCCAGGCTTGATGAAGGTATGCACAAGGCATGCTTCGAAGTCTTGAGCGCGATCAGCGCCGTCGCCGTGTCGCGACCAGCGCCCCAGCACCGAGCATCGCCAGCGACGCCGGAGCAGGGACCACCGTCACGCTGCCGGGCCCGACGATCGAGTTCGCCGAAGCCGCCAGCGTCGAGAAGCTCGCCCACTGGCTCGTGATGAAGTAGTACGTCTCGCCCGCCATCAGCAGATGGTCGAACGAGCTCGTCCCACGCGGCGACCCGAAGGGATCGTTCCCGTTGCCCAGCCCGTAGTTCACCAGGCTGTCCAGCGGCAGCGACGCGTCGAACGCGCCGTCGTACAAGAACGCGAAGTGGTCCGAGCCCGTCGAGAGCACGCTCTCGAACTCGTACACGCCCGACACATCGACGGTGAACTCCAGCACGTCGTACGCCACGGGGCCGAGCCCGCTGACGCCCTCGATGAAGAACGGCCGATCCCACTGCTGCGCCGGATCGGGCGTCACGGTGTCGCTGTACGTCACCGAGGGCGCATCGCCGAACAGGTGGTACTGCACATCGCGCAGCCCGTACGTCCAGTTGCTCACGCCCGACGTGCTGCCGAACTCGAAGTCCCACGACCCGTTGCCCGCCACGCCGCCCGGAAAGGTCCGGGCGCCGTTGGCAAGCGGGAAGTCCGCGATGGTCACGTCCCCGCCGATCGGCGTGAACGTCGAGCCCAACGTGCTGTCCGGCGCGACGCCGGCCATCGCGACATCGAGCGACCACGGGCCGAGCCCGCCGCCGAAGTCGCCCTGAACGGTCGTGTACCGGGCGCTGAGCCCGATGCCGGTCACCGGCTCGCTGATGCCAGCGAAGCTCGCCGATCGCGTGACGACCGTCGTGGTCGGCACATCAAAGTCACTGTCCGCCGCCGAGCCGAGTAGCTTGAGCGACTGCGCGTTGGCGGCACCCGCTGCGAAGACCAATCCGGCGAGCGCAGCGTGCGCACAAAGTCTCATTCCATCTCGCATGGTGTGTTCCTTTCTTTGATCTCAGAAACAACCAACGATCACCGGCGACGACGCACGCCCGCGACACC